>JBFJYB010000087.1:0-8704 GCA_041622835.1 Acidimicrobiales bacterium
GGCGGCTATGCGAGCGTCCCGTGCGCGGTCGCAGCCGGTCTCCGGCGGGTGCCGGTGGTCGTCGCCGAGCAGAACGCGGTGCCCGGCGCAGCCAACCGGCTCGTCGCTCGGTGGGCCAAGGCGTCGGCGATCTCGTTCCCCGGCACCGATCTGCCGCGGGCGGTGATGACCGGCAACCCCGTGCGCCCCGAGATGCTGGCGATCGACCGCGGGGCCGAGCGCCAGGCGGCCCGCGAGCGCCTCGGGGTCGGCGACGGTCGGTCACTGGTGGTCGTCTACGGAGGTTCGCTCGGGGCGCGCCGACTCAACGAGGCGGCCGTGCAGGCCGCCGAGCTCTGGGCCGGGCGGTCCGACCTCTCGATCCGCCACATCGTCGGATCCCGCGACTGGGACGATCTGGCCCGGCCGGCGACCGGCGAGCTGGAGTACGTCAGCGTCCGGTACGAGGACGACATGCGGAGCGTCTTCGCCGCCGCCGACCTGGTCGTGTGCCGGGCCGGCGCGTCGAGCGTGGTCGAGCTGGCCGCAGCAGCCGTGCCGTCGATCCTGGTGCCGCTACCCACCGCACCGGGTGACCACCAGACCGCCAACGCCATGGCCATGGTCGGCGTCGACGCCGCGGTACTGCTCGCCGACGCCGATCTCTCCGGCCCGCGTCTGCAGGGCGAGGTCGACGCCCTCGTCGGCGATCCCGGCCGGCTGGAGGCGATGAGCGTGGCTGCGTCGTCGCTTGCCCGGCCCGACGCGGCCGACGCCGTCGCCGACCTGGCCGAGGAGTTCGCCCGTGCCTGACCCCGGCCCCTCCGAACGGGGCGTCCCGACCGAGACCGAGCCCGACCTCGATCTGTCGGGGACCGCTCGGCGCATCCATCTCGTGGGCATCGGGGGATCGGGCATGAGCGCCATCGCCACCGTGCTGGCGGGCATGGGCCATCGTGTCAGCGGCAGCGATTTGAAGGAGTCGTCGAGCCTGCCCCCACTGCGTGCGCTCGGCGTGGAGGTCTTCATCGGACACGAGCCGGATCACCTCGGCGAGGCCGACGTGGTCGCCATCTCCAGCGCCGTCTCTCCGACCAACGTCGAGGTCGCGGCGGCCGTCGCCCGCGGGATCCCGGTCGTGTCCCGAGCCGACGCCCTGCGGGCCATCACCAGCTTGCGGCCGACCATCGCCGTGGGCGGCACGCACGGCAAGACGACCACGGCCTCGATGCTGGCGCTGGTGCTCGTCGACGCCGGGCGCCGGCCCTCGTTCGTGATCGGCGGCGAGGTCAACGAGATCGGCAGCGGCGCGGCCTGGGACGACGGCGACTGGTTCGTCGTCGAAGCCGACGAGAGCGACGGCACCCACGTTCGGCTCCATCGCCAGGCCGCCATCGTGACGTCGGTCGAGCCCGACCACCTCGGGCACCACGGCAGCATCGACGCGTTGGTCGGTGCGTTTCACCGTTTCGCGGCCGAGACGGCCGGTCCGGTGGTCGTGTGTGCCGACGATCCCGGAGCGTCGGCGCTGGCCGGCATCGACGGGGCGGTCAGCTACGGGACGAGCGAGCACGCCGACTTCCGGCTCACCGGGGTCGACCTCGCCCGGTCGACCTGCTCGTTCGATCTGCTCGGCCCCGGCGACCGGTCGGGCCCCGCCGAGCTGGGCCGGGTCGACATCGCGGTCCCGGGCATCCACAACGCCCGCAACGCGACCGCCGCGCTGGTCATGGGACTCCAGCTCGGCCTGACCTTCGACGAGGCGCGGCACGGGCTGGCGCGCTTCACCGGTGTGGCCCGTCGGTTCGAGTTCCGGGGCGATGCGGAGGGGGTCACGTTCATCGACGACTACGCCCACCTGCCCACCGAGGTGGCGGCCGCGCTGGCCGCGGCCCGGGCGGGGGACTGGGCTCGCATCGTCTGCGTGTTCCAGCCGCACCGCTACAGCCGCACCGCCGACCTCTGGCCGAGCTTCGCCGACTGCTTCGGCGAGGCGGACCATCTCGTGGTCACCGACATCTACTCGGCGGGGGAGCAGGCGCGACCGGGCGTGACCGGCAAGCTGATCGTCGACGCGGTCCTCGATGCTCATCCGTGGCGCCGGGTCGCGTACCTGCCCCGCCACGACGAGCTGGTGGGCTACCTCGTCGGCGAGCTGCGGCCCGGTGATCTCTGTCTGACGCTCGGAGCCGGTGATCTGACCGCGATCCCCGACGAGGTCCTGAGCGCGCTGGTGAGGAGATCGGCATGACCGACTGGGACGAGCTGGCCGACCAGCTGCGCCGTGTCCTCGACGACAGCGAGGTCACCCGCGAGCTGCCCCTCGGGCCGTTGACCACCTACCGGGTCGGTGGTACGGCGCGGGTGGCGGTCTCGGTCGGCTCCCTCGACGATCTCGCCACGCTGGGCACGGTGACGGCCGTGCGCCGCCCGCCGATCCTCGTGGTCGGCCGAGGCTCCAACCTGCTGGTGGCCGATCGCGGCTTCGCCGGGCTGGCGGTGCTGCTCGGCGAGAGCTTCGCCGAGGTCGACATCCGTGGGCGGATCGTGCGGGCCGGAGCGGCGGCGAGCCTCCCGGTGCTGGCCCGCCAGACCGGCCGGGCCGCGCTCCAGGGCTTCGAGTGGGCGGTCGGGGTCCCTGGCTCGCTGGGCGGCGCGGTGCGGATGAACGCCGGGGGGCACGGGTCGGACATGGCGGCCAGCCTGGTGCGGGTCCGGCTGGTCGACCTCTACCGCGGCGACGAGAGCAGCGTCGCGGCTGCGTGTCTCGACCTCGGCTACCGGCACTCGTCGGTCGAGGCGCACCAGGTGGTCGTCGAGGGCGTGCTCGAGCTGGCCGAGGGCGACCCGGCGGCAGCCGAGCGCGAGATTGCCGAGATCGTGCGCTGGCGGAGAGATAATCAGCCCGGCGGCCAGAACGCGGGCTCGGTCTTCACCAACCCGATCGGGGACTCGGCCGGCCGGCTGATCGAGGCGGCTGGGGCCAAGGGCCTGCGGTTGGGCTCGGCCGAGGTGTCGCCCAAGCACGCCAACTTCTTTCAAGCGGACCCCGGCGGGTCGGCCGACGACGTGTTCGCCCTCATGCGGGAGGTCCGGCGCCGAGTGCGAGAGGACACCGGGGTCGAGCTGGCGGCCGAGACCCGCCTCGTGGGGTTCGAGGACACCGAGGGCGACACCGACAGCCCCACCGACGACGGCCGGACCAGCGGCCAGGAGGGCCGGTCATGAGCGCCACCATCGCCATGGACCCGCGCATCGAGGCCCGCCGGCGCGAGGTGCAACGCGAGCAGGACCGGACCAAGGTGCGGCGGCTGGTGATCGCCGCCGCGGTGGTCAGCGTGGTGGTCGGCGCCATCGCCGCCACCCGCTCGCCGCTGCTCGACGTCGACCGCGTCGAGCTGGTCGGTGCGGCCCACACCACCCTCGAAGAGGTGGTTGCCGCCGGCGGCATCGAGCCGGGGGACCCGATGCTGGAGCTCGATCTTGCTGCGGCTCGCGCCCGGGTGGCGGCGTTGCCGTGGGTCGACGCGGTGCGCACCGAGCGCAATTGGCCGGGCGGTGTCACCTACATCGTCACCGAGCGTGAGCCGGTCGCCCAGGTGGCGCTGGCCGACGAATGGGCGGTGGTCGACGAGGAGGGCCGGGTGCTCGCGGTGCGGCCTGCGCCGGCGCCGGGGCTGACCGCCGTCGTGGGCGCCGGCGGTTCGAGCCGACCGGGTGGGTGGCTGTCGTCGGACGCGTTGGAGATGGTCGAGATCGCCGGCGCGCTCGAGCCGGCCGTCGCCGATCGGGTCACCGCAGTGGGCCGGGCCGAGACCGGCGGCCTCTATCTCGACCTGAACAACAGCGCGACGGTGAGGGTCGGCAGCACCGAGGAGCTGGCCGCCAAGCTGCTGTCGGTTCGGACCGTTCTCGAGCAGGTGGCCCTGGACTGCCTGGCGGTGCTGGACGTCCGCGTCCCCAGTGTCCCGGTCGTGACCCGTAGCTGCTGACCAGCCGCTGACCGCCGCGGGCCGGCGAGAGGTTGACCCTCGCCGAGCCCGGCCGTAGACTCACAGCCTGTTGTAGAGGTTCACAAACTCTCAAGCTCTAGTTGAGAGTTCTCGACTGCGGTCGGGCCACGCCGGGGAGGCACAACGACATGGTTACTCAACCGCAGAACTATCTTGCGGTCATCAAGGTGGTCGGGATCGGCGGCGGCGGCGTCAACGCCGTCAACCGCATGATCGACGCCGGGCTGCGAGGGGTCGAGTTCGTCGCCATCAACACCGACGCCCAGGCGCTGCTGATGAGCGATGCCGACGTCAAGCTCGACATCGGGCGCGAGCTGACGCGCGGGCTGGGGGCCGGCAGCGACCCCGAGGTCGGTCGGCAGGCGGCCGAGGACCATCGCCAGGACATCGAGGACGCGCTCCAGGGCGCCGACATGGTCTTCATCACCGCCGGCGAAGGCGGCGGGACCGGGACCGGCGCGGCTCCGATCGTGGCCGAGGTGGCCAAGAGCCTGGGCGCCCTCACCATCGGCGTGGTCACCCGCCCGTTCGGCTTCGAAGGCCGCCGCCGATCGGTGCAGGCCGAGTCGGGCATCCAGCGGTTGAAGGAGAAGGTCGACACCCAGATCGTCATCCCCAACGACCGGCTGCTCACGGTCAGCGACGACAAGACCTCGGTCCTGATGGCGTTCCGCATGGCCGACGACGTGCTCCTCCAGGGCGTCCAGGGCATCACGGATCTGATCACCACCCCGGGCCTGATCAACACCGACTTCGCCGACGTGAAGATGATCATGCACGACGCCGGCTCCGCCCTCATGGGCATCGGAACCTCGTCCGGTGAGGAGCGGGCCGTCAGCGCCGCCCGCAAGGCCATCTCGAGCCCGCTGCTCGAGGCGTCGATCGAGGGCGCCCGCGGCATCCTCCTCACCATCACCGGCGGCAGCGACCTCGGCCTCCTCGAGGTGAACGCCGCCGCCGAGGTGATCCAGGGCGTCGCCCACCCCGACGCCAACATCATCTTCGGGACCGTCGTCAGCGAGGACATGGGTGACGTCGTTCGCGTGACCGTGATCGCCGCCGGCTTCGAACGCTGGGACGGCGACCGGTCCGGTGACGCGACGAGCCAGGCCGCGGCCCTCACCGAGCTCATCGCGGCCGACATCGAGCGACGGGTCGAGCCCGACATCTTCGGCGGGGACGACGAGCTGTTCGGCGACGACGAGCCACTCGCTGCCGACGACGAGTTCGACGTTCCCTCGTTCCTCCAATAGCGCCGGCCTCCAGTAGCTCCGTCCTCCAGCGGCACCGTCCCCGACCGTGCGCACCGCGCCGACGGGAGCGGCAGTGCCGTGGCTCGGCCTCCCGTCGTAGCGTGGGCGGGCGATGAGCTTCGAGCTGCGCTGGCCGCTGGGTCCGACCGGCACCGCCGTGGCGCGCTTCACCGATCGGCGAGACGGTGATCTCCACGTCGACGGAGATCCGGTCGAGCTCGACGCCCGCCGACAGGCCATCGTCGCCCGCCCCTGGACGTGGCTGCGCCAGGTTCACGGCTCGCGGGTCGTCGTCGTGACGCAACCGGGCGAGGGCTCGGGATCGCAGGCCGACGCGGCGGTCACCGCCGACGGCGGAGCGGCGCTGGCCGTCCAGGTCGCCGACTGCGCACCGGTCGTGCTGATCGGCGACGGTGTCGTCGGGGTCGCCCATGCCGGCTGGCGGGGACTGCGCGACGGCGTGATCCCGGCTGCGGTCTCCGCGATGCGCGGTCTCGGAGCCCGCGAGGTCGGCGCCGTCATCGGCCCCTGCATCGAACCGTCGAGCTACGAGTTCGGAGCCGAGCTCCTCGACGACCTGGCCGACTCGCTGGGCCCGAGCGTGCGGGGCCGGACCCACGCCGGCCGGCCGGCCCTCGACCTGACCGCCGCGGTGCGGTCCAGCCTCGCCGCCGCCGGCGTGACCTCGGTGGAGCGGGTCGGCGGCTGCACCGCCGACCAGCCCGAGCTGTTGTTCAGCCATCGGGCGAGGGGGGAGCGCGGGCGCCAGGCCGCCGTGGTCTGGCTGGAGCTGTCCCGGTGAGGGCTCGCCGGGGACAATGGCGGCCATGATCGACCCGAGACAGGTCGCCGACAACGTCGAGCACATCAGGCGACGACTGGAGCGGGTCGGCGGCACCGGGGTGCGACTGCTGCCGGTGACCAAGGGCTTCGGGCTCGATGCGGTGCACGCCGCGCTCGAGGCCGGGCTGTCGGCCATCGGCGAGAGCTACGCCCAAGAGCTGGCCGAGAAGGCGGCGGCGGTGGGCGCGCCGGTCGAGTGGCACTTCATCGGGCGACTCCAGCGCAACAAGGTGCGGCGCATCGCCGGCTCGGTGGCGTTGTGGCAGAGCGTGGATCGGCGGCGCCTGGGGGAGGAGATCGCACGCCACGCTCCGGGCGCAGCCGTGCTGGTCCAGGTGAACGTGACCGGCGAGGGGCAGAAGGGCGGGTGCGAGCCGGCCTCGACCGGGGCCCTCGTGCGGGACCTGCGAGATCTCGGCCTGGACGTCAGGGGCCTGATGGCCATCGGCCCGGTCGGCGCGCCGGAGGAGGCCCGGCCCGGGTTCCGCCAGCTTCGGGCGCTCGCCGACGACCTGGAGCTCGACGAGCGCTCGATGGGCATGTCGGGCGACCTCGAGGTCGCGGTCGAGGAGGGGTCGACCATGGTCCGGGTGGGCACCGCGCTGTTCGGCCCGCGCCCGCAGTAGGAGACCGTCGCCCGGCGGTCGGCAGGTCCGCGCCCGCCGATTTCGGACGTGGGAAACTACCCTGGTCGCAGGACGGCTGTCGCTGGACCGGATTCCCCGGTGGCAGGAGCCCTTCGGATCGAGGGCCCTCGGACGAGACACCTCGGACGAGGGCTCCGGCACGAGAGCCCCGGCACGAGAGCCGCGAAGCGAGATCCTGGACACGAGCGCTGGACGAGAGCGATGTCGATCTGGAAGAAGACCATGCTGTACCTCGGCCTAGGTGCCGACGAGGAGTACGACGAGGCGTACCCGGCCGTGGTGACGCCCGATCCGCGCGTCGCCCCGCCCGACGCGGCACCGGCTGGTGCCCCTGCGCCGGTCGCGGCGGCACAGCCGCACCCCCAGCCGCACCCCGCCCCGGCGGTCGCGCCACAGCAAGGGGCCATGGTGCCCCAGCCCGCCACCGAGGCGGGGGAGCGCCAGGTGCGCCCGGCGGCACCGCCTTCGCAGGGACGGTCGTCGGTCCGTCCCCTTCCCGCCACCACCTCGTCGAAGCCGTACACGGTGTCGCCCACGTCGTTCAACGACGGCCAAGAGGTGGCCGACCGGTTCAAGACCAACCAGCCGGTCATCGTGAACCTGCAGGACGCGGACCGCGACCTCGCCCGTCGCATCATCGACTTCGCCAGCGGCCTCTGTTACGGCGTCGGTGGCCACATGGAGAAGGTCGCCAACCAGGTGTACCTGCTCACCCCCATCGACGTCGAGGTGTCCGACGAGGAGCGCCGGCAGCTGCGTGACCGCGGGCTGCACGACGCGTGAGCGCCGGCCCGTCTCTTCGCGTCGCCCGATGAGCAGCTGACCCGTCCGTGGACATCCTCTCCCCTGGCACCATCCTCTGCTATGCCGTGCAGCTCTATGTCATCGCGATCTTCGTCCGGATCATCCTGAGCTGGTTCCCCATCGACCCCGATGGGGCGGTGGCGCCGGTGGCCGGTTTCCTCCACATGATCACCGAGCCGGTGCTGCGGCCGGTCCGGGCCCTGATGCCCGCGGTTCGGATGGGCAACGTGGCCCTCGACCTGTCGCCGATGATCGTCTTGTTGGTGGTTCAGCTCCTGGTCGTGCGCCTCGTGTGCTGACCGGGAGCGGGCTGGCGTGGCCCCGAGCACTAGCATGGTCCGGATGGAACTGATCAAGAGAGTCGAAGACGCCGACTTCTCCCAGCGTCTTCGGGGCTACGACATGGACGAGGTCGACCAGTTCCTCGAGTCGCTGGCCCAGGACATCGGTCGGCTCGAGCGCGAGCTGGCGCTGGCCCGCCAGGAGCTCGAGTCGCCTCGGCCCGAACCGGCCGCCGGGGAGGCGCCGCCGGAGGTCGCCCCCCCGGTGGAGGCGCCGGCCGCGGTCACGGTCCGAGATGGCGCGTCGGCCTCACTCCACGATCCCGACGGCGCAGTCCAGCGGATGCTCGCCATCGCCCAGCGGACCGCCGACGAGGCCATCCGCGAGTCCAAGATCGAAGCCAACCGGGTCGTCGCCGAGGCCGAGTTGCGGGCCAACACCACCGTTGCGACGGCCGAAGAGCAGCGGGACGCCATCCTGGCCGAGGCGGCCAACGAGGCTCGACGGGTTGCCGAGGCGACTCGTCGGCCGCTCGTCGAGGAGATCGCCAAGCTCGAGGGCAGCCGGGACTCGCTCGAACGCGACGTCTCGTTGCTGGAACGCCATCTGGCCCAGCAACGCAGCCAGCTCAGCGCATCGGTCAAACGCCTCCAGCAGCTGCTCGAGGATCCCGATTCGTTCAAGATCGACAAGGCGCCCGAGACCAGCGGCGCGACGCTACCCGACCACTTCCGCGCCGCCCCCGGGTCACCGTCGGCCGAGCCCGCCGACCACGCCCCGGAACCGGTGGCCGCCGAGCCCGATCTCGACCGGCTCGGCGCCGGGCTCGACTCCGAGCCCCGCCCCGACCCGGTTCGGGGCATCTCGAGCCCGCGGCCCGACC
>JBFJYB010000088.1:0-8612 GCA_041622835.1 Acidimicrobiales bacterium
AGCGCCGAGGCGTTCGGGCTGGCCCTGCGAGGTGCCCAGGCGGTGCTCGGGATCCACGTCGCCGACATGGCCGTCGTCGTCCTGATCCCGGGAGGGGGCCAAGAGGGTGACGATCCCCCGGCGACCGTCGTACCCAGCCCGAGCGTCGACGCCACTCCGACCGTCGACGCCACTCCAACCGTGGAACCCACTCCGACCGTCGACCCCGGCGGCGACACCTCGTTCGCCGACCTGCGGGTCGGGGTGGTGGCACCGTCGATCGACGAACGGCACCTCCTCACCGACGGCTTGACCCAGGCGGCCGCCGACTTCGGCATCCCGATCGCGACCAGCGAGGCGGCCGGCCAGCCGGCGGAGGAGATCACCGACCTGATCTCGAACGGCCAGAACACGATCTTCGCCCTGGCCCAGGACCCCGTGCGGACCGAGGTCGTCGATGCCGTCGCAGTCGCGGCCGAGGCGCACCCAGAGGTCACCTTCGTGCTCCTCGACGACGTCGTCGACGCGCCCAACGTGTTGTCGATCACCTTCGCCGAGCAGGAGGGGGCGTTCCTGATGGGCGCAGCGGCGGCGCTGGTGCCGGACACCGCCCGCGTCGGCTTCCTGGGAGGGGCCGACACCGAGCGCATCAGGCGGTACGAGGCCGGCTACGTCGCCGGTGTCCGACACGTGGCACCGACGACCCAGGTCGACGTCCGCTACCTCCCCGGGACCGGCGAGAGCTTCGCCGACCACGACGCCGCGTTTGCACTCGCGACCGAGATGTACGAGGCCGGCGCCCGGGTCATCGTCCACGCCGGGACGTCGGGGTCCGGGCTCTTCCAGGCGGCAGCCGACCGGGAGGGCGTCTGGGCCATCGGCATCGACGGCGACGAGTCCCTCGCCGCCGAACCCGCTTTCCGCGACCGGATCCTCACCTCGCTCGTGAAGCGGTACGACAGCGCCGCGTACGACGCGCTCGCCGCCGCGCTCGACGGGGCGCTGCCGACCGGAGTGCAGGTCGTCGGGCTCGCCGGGGGCCAGCTCGAGTGGACGAACACGGGTGGAGCCTTCGACGCCATCGTGTCCGATCTGTTGCCCCTGCTCGACGACATCGTCGCCGGCCGCATCGTCGTGCCCAGCACCGTCGATCGCCGGGTGCTGGCCCCGCTCGGGCCGACCTGCCCGCCCGAGGGGTGCATGGTCCGCATCGTCCTGGTCGAGCGGGTCGGGGAGGAGCTGCAGCTCACGCTCGAGGCCAACTGGGCGATGAGCGTCCAGGGCGCCCACGCCCACTACTTCTGGTCGCCCCGCTACAGCGCCGCCCAGGTGGGCAACGACTCGCCCGAGAGGTTCGGCGTACCGAGCGGCGACTGGGATCTCGACGACCGCTACCCGCTCTACGTGACCGAGGGCGAGGTGTCGCTCAGCCGGCACCGACCCGAGGACACCGACCTCTGCGTCACGGCGGCCGACGCCGGCCACAACGTCCTCGATCCCGCCCTCTTCGACTGCGCGCCTCTGGCCGGCCTGGTATGAGCCGGCCCCGCCGTCCCCGTCAGCGCACGTGGTGCTCGTTGTAGACGAACGATCGGTTGCCGATGTGGACGATCGTGCCGCTCTTCAGGACGGTCTTCTCGCCGCTGGCCAGCGCACGCAGCGGCTGGTCGGCGCCGGCCTGGATGTAGGTCTGGTTGCGGCTGCCCAGGTCGCTGATGAGCACGTCCCAGTCCACCAGCTCGAGCAGCGCATGGCGGCGCGACACGCTCTGCGCCTCGTCGGACACGACGAACGGGGCGGCCTGATCACGACGCACGCGGTCGTCGGTGGCCGGGTCGCGGCCGATCACGGTGTTCCACTGGACGGTGAGGGTGGAGCCGTCGTCGAGCGTGATCACCCCCAGCGGCGGTCGCGGTCCTTCGACCAGCACCTTGGTGTGGCTGGCGCCCATCTTGACCCCGGTCCGAGAGCAGTACCTGGCGTCGGGGTGGTTGAAGAAGCCCCGAGGCGAGTAGACGCCGAGCACGTGCACCGGCTCCTCGTAGGCGGGACGGTCGGGCTCGGGCTCGGCCGCCGACTCGGTCTCGGCGTCGATGATGGGAAGGGGTGACCGATCCGACAGGTCGGCGTCCTCGGTCAGCGACAGCGACTCGAACGGGGCGTCGTCGGCGTCCTCGGGCTCGAGGTCGGTCACGATGTACATCTCGGTCGTGTCGCCCTCGTCCCCGTCGTCGGGCAGCACGATCGCCGGCCTGGGCTCGGGTTCGGGCTCGGGTTCGGGTTGGGCGAGCGCACCCACGGCGGTGCCGACGACCACCCCGCCCCCGGGCACCCGGCCGGCCAGCAGGTCGTTCCACTCCGCCAGCTCCGGCGCCGGCTGGTCGCGGGGCGTCACGCTGAACCCGGGCTCGAGCGCAGCCGACTCGGTGACCCCGAGCACGTGGTCGGAGCCGCGCACCCGGCCGGCCGGCGTGACGAGATCGATGTCGCCATACAGGAAGATCGACGCCTCCTCGGCTCCGAGGGAGACGACGGCGAGCGGGGGCGCGTCGTCGGCGGCCAGTACCAGCCGAGCCAGCTCACGTATCCGCTCCTCGCCGGTGTGGCTGTCCACGGTCTCGGTGAGCTGGTCGATCAGGCTCAGGGACACGGCGCCGGCGACGCCGACGACCACGACGGTCTCACCGAGTCGCAGAACCGCGCCGTCGCCTGCGATGACCCCGACCCGCACCGCGTCGCCCATGTCAGCCACCCACCCGTTCGATGTCGTCGGCCAGCGCTTCCGCGGTCGGGTAGCGGTCGCTGCGCTTCTCCTCCAGGGCCCGCTCGACGATCGGACGTAGCTCGTCGGGAAGCGACGGGCTCAGTGTCGGTCGCTGGTGGAGGACGTGCCGGAAGGCCTCCAGCACGTTGCTCTCCGGGATGTCGCCGAAGGCCCCCTCGCCGGTGACGACCCGGTGCAGCGTGAGCCCCAGCGACCACACGTCGGTGGCGCGTGCGGCCCGCTCGCCCCAGATGACGTCGGGCTCCATGAACTCGAGCGACCCGACCGGGCCGATCCCGGTGGTGGTCATGCCCGGCGTGAGGATCTGGGCCAGCCCGAGGTCGCTGAGGCGGCCGCGACCATCGTCGAGCATGATGTTGGCCGGCTTGATGTCGCGGTGCACCACCCCGACCTCGTGCAACTCGTGGGCGCCGCGAGCGGCGTCGGCAATCGCCCTCAGCTGGGTGGACCGGTCGATGTCGTCGGCGGGGGCGGCGAGCGAGCCGTCGGGGTAGTGCCCCATCGCGTAGTACAACCGGCCCTGCTGGTGACCGGCGTCGTACACCTCGACCAGGTGGTCGGAGTGCAGGGAGCCGAAGATCCGGAGCTCGTTGGCGACCCGGCGGAAGTCCTTGTCGGTCGCGTTGCCGTCCATGACCTTCACGACGACGTGCTCGACCTCGAGCCCGAGCCGGGCCGGCGGCTCGGCTCGGTAGAAGGTGCCGTAGTTGCCCACGCCGATCGGCTCGAGCAGCTCGTAGTCGCCGAGTCTCGTCATGACGTCTCGTTCCCTCCCTCCGGCTCTGCCTCCGGGGCCGGTGCGCCCTCACCATCGTCGCGCGTCCGGTCGGTGGTCGTGTCGGCCAGCTGCTCGCGGAACCGTGGACCGGTGTCGAGGCGGGTGCGGGTGAAGGACTTGTCGAGGTCGACGAGGGGCAGTCCGAGCACCTGTCGCCGGAACCGTTCCAGCATCCAGAGCCCACCGATGACGACGGCTGCTCCCACGACCGCGTAGGCGATGAGCGCGGCATCGGGCTCGTTGAGCAGGCCGTCGAGGAAGATGACGGTGCTCAGCGTCTCGGCCGACGCCAGCAGGACGACGAAGCGGACGAGCTGGCGGTCGGTGACCCTGGCGACGGCCCACGAGCCCAACGGCGCTCCGAAGGCGACGACCGGCGCGGCGGCGAGCCAGAAGCCGAACAGGTCGTAGCGGTCGGGGTCGAGCGGTGTCGCCCCGCCGAAGACCACCGCCCCGCCGGCCGTGGCACCCACCGCGTCGCCGCCCAGCTCGGTCACCCGGCCGGCGCCGTCGAGCCCGACGGCGAGCTGCCCGTCCAAGACCCCCATGACCAGGAAGCCGACGACCGACACGCCGGCCATCACCACGACGCTCGTCGGCACGCCGACGCGGGGGCTCACCCCGATCAGCACCACCACGGTGAGGTACAGGAAGACGTCGGCCCCCGACCCGACCAGCGACGAGGCCAGACCGCCGACCAGGCCGGTGACGACGAGCGCCGACAGCACCCGCGGGCCGGCGATCGGCATGGCCACCAGCCGCTCGAGCAGGTGGGCGCGAAAGCCGAGGTAGACGACCACGGCCATCGCGGCGACGATCAGCGTGAAGGTGACCTTGACGTAGGCCCCCGGGAGCCGCGACGGCCAGAACGGCTCGTCGCTGCGGCCCAGCAGGAAGGCGCCGGCGAGGAAGCCGGCGATCGCTGCCGGCAGCGTGGTCGCGACCGCTCGCCACTCGACGACCCGCCTGGTGAGCACGATGGCGGTCGCGGCCGACCCCATCCCGACCGCCTGGATGCACAGCGAGAAGCTGCGGGCCACCTGGGCGTCGACCTCGAGGACCTTGGTGAAGACCGGGAACGCCACCGCCCCGCCACCTTGCGGCGTCGACCCGGCCACGAAGCTGCCGAAGACCATGGTGACCGCTGCGGCCCAGTTGTCGCCCACTCGCCCCCAGTGGCCGGCAAGAGTGACGTAGACGGCCCAGACCACGAGGATGGCGGTCGACATGCCCAGCGCGACCCGGGCCCGCTGCTGCTGGACGGCCTGGCGACTGCGCTGTCCGGACGAGATGGTCGATTCGAACGCCGCCGGGTCTCTCACAGCAGTTGGCCGCCGCGGAACCGCCAGCGGATGAACGCGACCCGCATCGGCCCGTTGGCCACCAGCCAGATGACCAGCCAGGTCGTGGCGAAGTGCACGGTGAAGGCGTCGGTCGGCACGTCGCCGACGTCCCACGGCAGCCCGGCCGAGAGGAGCGCGAAGACCACGATGCCCTCGGGGAGGCCGGTGACCAGGCCGAACAGGGTGGGCCAGTCCTTCTCCCAGCGGTACTGCTGGAGGCCGTGGTAGAGGAGCTCCCAGGCGATGCCGACGACCGCGACGAGGACGAGCGCGCCGAAGGCGAGGCGGTAGACGTCGCTGATGCCCGCGCCGCCGCCGGCGATCGGCACCAGCGCCGGTCCGATGATCAGCGTCCAGACCGCGGCGACCGTGGCGACGAGGAAGAGCCGGGTCTGGATACGGCCTGACAGGGTCGGGGTCATGGCTCCCGGTTCCTCATCCAGCGCCACCACTGCGACACCGACCGGGCGGTGCGGATCCGCTTTCCCAGGCCGTGGTCGGCCAGGTCGTCGGCGATCTGGAGTGCGGCGTACTGGAGACCGAGGAACGAGTCGACGCCGGCGTAGTAGCCGCCGAGCGTCATCGAGCCCGAGGCGTAGAGCCGGCCCGGCTCGCTCGCGGTGCCGCGTACCTCGAAGTTGGGTTCGACGTCGAGGCGCCCGTAGGGGTTCGTGTCGGCCCCGGTGTGCTCCATCAGGTCGGCCATCAGCCGGTGCTCGTCGAGGCGGGCCAGCAGCCCGGTCGCGTCGATGATGAACTGGGCGTTGATCTCGTGCCGATCCCCGGCCGAGGTGCGGATCCGCGTGACGATGGCGTCGCCGGTCGGAGTGGGCTCGACGGCTTCGACCGACCCGACCTGTTGCTCGTAGTGGCCGTCGGCGGTCGCCTGCTCGATCTGGCGCTTCCACGACCGGCGGGGTGCGGTGTTGGTCCCGCCCATCTTCCCGAGCAGCTCGGCTCGCCCCTCGCCGTCGAGCTTCTCGAGGTCGACGCGGAGCTGGCCTCCCCACGCCGCCTTCGGGAAGTTGAACGCCTGATAGGCGAACCCGTTGGCTCCCGGCCGGCGGAAACGGGCGCTGTCGCCCTGGGGGCCGGCGACGTAGTTGCGGAACAGGTGGACGACGCGCGTCTGTGCGCCCCGGTCGGTCCGGTCGTCGAAGAGCCGCTGGAGGATGCGGGACGCGACGATTCCGCTGCCCCGGACCAGGACCGTGCACGGCCGCCGCCGCATCTCCTCGTACACGTGGTCGTGGGGCTCGTAGGCGTTGACGACGCGCGTGAAGTCGCCGGTGCGGTCTCGGTACTCCTGGAGGTCGGGGAGGAAGGCGACGCCGGGGTATCCGATGGCGAGGTGGACGAACCGGCAGCGGTAGGCGAGGCGGGTCGTCCCCCGCGGCTCGGTGCGGGTCTGGACCGCGAAGTAGCCGCCGCCGTGGCGCTTGCGGACCATGCGGACATAGCCCAGCACGACCATGTCCTCCCAGCCGATGCGCTTCGCCTCGCGTTCCACCGACTCGTACACCTGGCCGGCCTGGGGAGTGAAGTACTCGTCGAGGATCGGCTCGGTCACGACCTGCCACACCCGTCGCGGCGACCGCTTGCTCCACGCCTCACGGAGCGCATAGCTCGGAAACCCCCAGATGTTGTCCATGACCGATCCGGAGTCGGACCTCAACCGCTCGTGGCGAGGGATCTGCGAGTTGGTGGCGAGGTACTCGTAGGTCTCGGTCGGCGTGATGCTGTCGCCGAGCACCCGGATCTCGCCGACCGGGACGCCGCCCGACCGGAGGAAGTCGACCATCGCGAACGAGCCCAGCCCGGCGCCGACACTCACGAACGGGACGTCGACGATGGGGATGCCGGCCGCCTCGACGTCCTGGTCGGTCCAGAGGCTCGTCTCTATGAGATGGTCCGTGAGGTCGCCTTGGCCGCCTCGGTCGCTCCCGCCTCGGCCGACGATCACGGTGTCGTCACCGTTCATGGTCTCTCCTGCGATCTGCGATGACATTACGCCATCGGGCCGTCGCACGACCGCCGGATCGCGGTCCCGTCTCGCGGCCGCGACACCGGCCGGCAGCTACGCTCCGGCCGCCGGAGCAGACGGCCCGCGAGGGTCGAGGAGGACGACGATGGCCGCCTACGTGATCTATCAGGGAGAGGTCGTCGATCCGGAGGTCTACGAGCAGTACAAGGTGCTCGCCGCCGAGTCGATCGCCGAGGCCGGTGGGCGCTACCTCGCACGTGGTGGCGAGATCGACGTGCTCGAGGGTGAGCCGCCGCCGGGCCGCACCGTCGTGCTCGAGTTCCCCTCGATGGCTGCGGCTCGGTCCTGGTTCGACGGATCGCGCTATCGCGAGGCCCGAGCGGTTCGGCAGCATGCGGTCGTCGCCCGCGCCTACGTCGTGGAGGGCACCGAGTGAGCCGACGCCGCCGACGACGGAGGCGAGTCGGGTGACCGACCCAGTCGTCCTGCCGGCGGCTGCGGTGCACCCGATCGATCCGAACCATGCCGGCGGCGGGGTCGCGATCCGTGACGGCCGGTTCGTGGGGGTCGGGTCGGTCGACGAGTTGCGGGCCGCCTGGCCCGAGGCGGTCGTCGACGAGCGCTACGCCGATGCCGTGCTCCTGCCGGGCTTCGTCGAGGCCCACAGCCACTCGCTGGCCGGCGGGTTCTGGCTCCACACCTACGTGGGGTACCACGACCGCCGCGACCCGCAGGGGCGCCTCTGGCCCGGCTGCCGCTCGATCGACTCCGTCGTCGACCGCCTGCGCGAGGCCGAGCGGACGCTGAGCGACCCCGAGGCTCCGCTGGTCGCATGGGGGCTCGATCCGATCTACTTCCCGGGCGAGAGGCTCGTCGCCCGCCACCTCGATCGCGTGTCGACCACGCGGCCGATCCTGGTGATGCACGCCAGCATCCACCTCGCCACCGTCAACGGCGAGCTGATGCGCCGCCAGCGGATCGACGCCGACACGCTCGCCGAGGGGGTCCCGAGGGACGGGGTCGGCGAGCCGATCGGCGAGCTCCAGGAGATGGCGGCCATGGCGCTGGCCGGCGACGCCTTCTTCGAGGTCTTCCGTGGCCTCGCCGACCCGATCGGCATCGAGCACTACGGCAGCCTCGCTCGTGACGTCGGCATCACCACGCTGGCCGACCTCGGCGCCGGTCTCGGCAGCGACGAGACCGTTGCGATGTGGCAGGACACCGTCGGTGCTCCCGAGTTCCCAGCCCGGGTCTCGGTGTTCCACAATCCGGCGTTCGACCCCGGCGGCTCGCCGGAGGCGGTGGGCGACCTCGTGGTGCGCCGTCGAGCCCAGAGCACCGACAAGCTCCGTTTCGGAGGCGTGAAGCTGGTGCTCGACGGCAGCATCCAGGGCTACACCGCACGGGTCTCCGAGCCCTACCTGGGCAACCGACCGAACGGACTGTGGCTGATCCCGCCCGAGCAGGTCGCCGATCGCATCCGCCCCGTGCTGGCGGCCGGCCTGTTGCTGCACGTGCACTGCAACGGCGACGAGGCGGTCGAGGTCTTCGTCGACGGCTTCGCCCAGGCCCTGGCCGACCATCCTCAGGCGGATCATCGGGCAACGGTGCAGCACTGCCAGCTCACCCGGCCCGAGCAGTTCGCCCGCATGCGCGAGCTCGGGCTGTGCGCCAACCTGTTCTCGAACCATCTGTGGTATTGGGGCGACCAGCACGTGGAGCTGACCGTCGGGCCGCAGCGGG
>JBFJYB010000089.1:0-8571 GCA_041622835.1 Acidimicrobiales bacterium
AGCAGGAAGTTCGAGATCCGGTACTCGCCCGACGTCCGGATCACCAGGTCGGGGTCGGGCATCGACGGGTCGTACAGGTGCTTGGCGATGGTGCGCTCGGTGATCTTGCCCGAGGAGTCGCCGCTCTCGACGATCGATCGCACCGCGTCGACGATCTCGGCCCGGCCGCCGTAGTTGAAGGCGACGGTGAGGGTCATGTTCTTGTTGGCCGCGGTCATGGCGACGGCCTCGTCCATCCGTCGCCCCAGCCGCTTCGGCACCCGCCAGTCGCGACGCCCGACGAAGCGGATGCGGACGCCCAGCTCGTGGAGCTGGTCGCGGCGGCGGTCGATGATGGTCTCGTTGAAGTTGATGAGGAACCGGACCTCGTCGCGGGGCCGCTTCCAGTTCTCGGTCGAGAACGCGTAGACGGTCAGCCACTCGATGCCGACATCGAGGGCACCCTCGATGACATCCCACAGCGCCTGCTCGCCGGCCTCGTGCCCGGCGGTGCGCTTCAGCCCGCGCTGCGCCGCCCAACGCCCGTTGCCGTCCATGACACAGCCGACGTGGCGGGGGATGTGTGCCGGATCGATTCCCTCGACGCCCACGAGCCGACGCTACCGGACCCTGCGTCCACCCGGGCGCAGGGCCGCGTTCGTACACTTGTTCCATCAGTGGAGAGCCAGCATCGTGGGTGAGCGCACTCCGATTCATCCACGGGAAGAACCAGATGAAGGCGCCGGTCTGGCACCGGGTCGTGTACGGCGCCATCGTGCTCGGGTTGGCGGTGGTCACGGTGCTCGTGGCGCTGGCCGAGTTGGCCTGAGCCGCCACGACACCGCCTAGCCTCCCGGCCATGACCGGCGCCGGCACCTCCGCGGACGAGGTGCTGGCCGCGCTGGGGCAGGTGACCGCGGCCCTGCCCGACGGCAGCGAGCGCCGCGAGGGCCAGGAGCAGATGTGCCGGGCGGTTCGGGAGGCGCTGGCCGACCAGCGCCACCTGGTGGTGCAGGCCGGCACCGGCACCGGCAAGTCGCTGGCCTACCTGGTGCCTCTGGCCCTCAGCGGCGGGAAGGCGGTCATCGCCACCGCGACGAAAGCCCTCCAGGACCAGCTCGCCGGCAAGGACCTGCCGACCCTCGTCGAGCACCTCGCTCCCGAGCTGCGGTTCGCGGTGCTCAAGGGCCGCTCGAACTACCTGTGCCGGCAGCGGGTGGCCGAGCTGGCCGGCGGTGACGACGACCAGCTCCAGCTCGACGGGGTCGCGGTGACGATCGGCGACCGGGTCGAGGCCGAGATCGAGGCGCTGGTCGACTGGGCCGACGACACCATCAGCGGCGACCGGGCCGACCTGCCGGTCGAGCCGAGCGACCCAGCCTGGGGAGCGGTGAGCGTCGGCCCACGCGAGTGCCCGGGCGCCACCAGGTGCCCGTCGGGCGAGCAGTGCTTCGCCGAGCGGGCGCGGGCCCAGGCCGAAGCCGCCGACGTCGTGGTGGTCAACACCCACCTCTACGGGCTGCACCTGGCCAGCGCCGGCGCGGTGCTACCCGACCACGACGTGGTGGTGATCGACGAGGCCCACCAGCTCGAGGACATCATCTCGTCGACCGCCGGGCTGGCCCTGGGCGGGGGCCGGTTCCGGGCCCTGGCCCGTCAGGTGCGGGGTCTGCTCACCGACGACGGTGTCGCCGACGATCTCGACGACGCGGGAGCCGGCCTCACCCTCGTCTACGAAGAGCTCGTGGGGCAGCGGGTCGACCCGGTCGAGGTGCCCGAGCTGGCCAACGCCCTGCTGGCCGGACGTGACCGGACCGATCAGGCGCTTCGGGCCCTGAGGTCGGTCCCCGACGACGCCCCGGCCGACGCCCGGGCCCGCGCCACCCGGGCGACCCAGGCCGCGACGGCGCTGGTCGACGACATCGACCGGGCCCTGGCGATCGACGAGGCCCACGTGGCCTGGGTCGAGGACAGCCGGCCGCCGTCGTTGCAGATCGCGCCGGTCGACGTGGGCGAGGTGCTGGTCGACACGCTGTGGGGCGAGCGCACGGTCGTGCTCACCAGCGCCACGCTCCCGACCTCGCTCCCCGACCGCCTGGGACTGCCGCCCGACACCTACGACGTGCTCGACGTCGGGTCGCCGTTCGACTACGAGCACCAGGCCCTGCTGTACTGCGCCGCCCACCTGCCGGCGCCGGGGACCGACGACTACGAGGCCGAGATGCACGACGAGCTGGAGCGGCTCATCGTCGCCGCCGGCGGTCGGACCCTCGCCCTGTTCACGAGCTGGCGGGCGATGGAAGCTGCGGCCGACCGCCTCGCCCCCCGCCTCCCGTGGCGCGTCATGACCCAGCGCGAGCTGCCGAAGCCGGCCCTGCTCGACGCCTTCACCGCCGACCCCGAGAGCTGCCTGTTCGCCACCATCAGCTTCTGGCAGGGAGTCGACGTGCCGGGGCCGTCGCTGTCGCTGGTCACCATCGACCGGCTGCCGTTCCCCCGCCCCGACGAGCCGTTGCTCCAGGCCCGCCGCGACCGGGCCGGGCCCCGGGCCTTCGGGACCGTGGACCTGCCCCGGGCGGCGACGATGCTGGCTCAGGGCGCCGGCCGTCTGATCCGCCGGGCCGACGACGCAGGCGTGGTGGCGGTGCTCGACAACCGGCTCGCCACCCGCCGGTCCTACCGCTGGGAGCTGATCAACGCCCTGCCGCCGTTCCGGCGCACCAGCGACCCCGACGAGGTCTTCGCCTTCCTCCGCGCGCTGCGGGACGACGGAGGAACCTGAGCCCCGCCGCTCAGTGGTGCTTGCTCTGGAACTCCAGCTCGCCGGTCGAGTCCCGCTCGAACATGTAGATGTCCCACTGGTTCTTCTTGCCCCGCGGTCGCTCGATCTTGTAGGCCCAGATGGCACGCTCGCCGTCGGTGCGCATGTTGATGGCGCCGTACACCTGGACGGTCCGCTCGATCTGGGCGAGCAGCGCCTCGAACTTGTTCTGCGCCGAGGTCAGCCTCGTACCGGTCCGCTGGGCCTCCTCGAGGGCGGCGGCCGCGTCTCGGATCTCCTGACGGAAGGTCCGCGGGTTCTTGATCGCCTCCTTGGCCGACCGCGACAGCTCGGTCGAGAAGATCAGCGAGCGACGGCCCCGGCTGTGCTTGCCGATGGTCCCCAGCGTGTCGGCGCGGGGATGGGCGTGCGGCTCGTCGTCACCGGACGAGATCACCGTGGCGTGGGCGTTGACACACTCGAGCCACAGCTCGGTGAAGTCGGCCGAGCCGTGATGGCACGACTTGGCGAACTCGGACTCGAAGACCGCTCGGCCCTTGCGGATCAGCCGCTCCTCGTCCTCGGCGGTTCGCGGCGGCACCTTCTCGCCGGTGTAGTGCTCGAGCAGGTAGTCCTCGGCCGGGATGTTGAGGTCGCCGCCGAGCATGAAGCTGAGCTGGCCGATGGTGAGCCGCAGGATGATCGAGTGGCCGTTCTTGGTCTTGCCGATGTCCGACAGCCAGCGCAGCGCCGGCTGGCCGTCGACGTCCTCGGGAACCGGGCCGAGCACCTCGATGGTCACGTTCGCGGTGGGTCCGTAGCCGGGTAGGAAGCCGTCGGTGGCGTTGATCATCCGGACGTCCTTGACGCGCTCCGAGTCGAGCGCCTTGCGCATCATGGTCGGGTACTTCTTGGTGCCGATGTTGGCCGGCGTGAGCAGCGCGTCCAGGTCGGCGTGGGTGGCGACCAGGTCGGTGACGTAGTTCCGGACGCCGACCTTCTTCCGGGGCCCGAGCGTGTCGTTGCGCGAGTCGGCGGTGCGCTCCACGAGGCCCGAGTGGTACAGCGTGTTGACCGAGAAGTCGGGATGGTCGAGCAGGTCGTCGAAGCCCTGGTAGTGGTCGAGATCGGGGTGGGTGATGACGAAGGCGTCGAACCGGGTCGGCTGCCGGAACCGGTAGCGCAGGAACCGGCCCATGTTGTCGTCGGCCCCCGCGTCGATCACCAGCTTCTTGTTGTCGGGCGTGGTCACGATGCAGCCGTCGCCCTGGCCGATGTCGAGGAACATGACCTCGAGGGTGCCCTTCTCCTGGGTGTCCTCTTCGCGGACCCAGAAGGCGTCGTCTCCGTACTTCAGCTCGAGGAAGCCGCTCTGCTTCTTGCCGGTGAGCGGCAGGAAGCTCCCCCACAGCCGCTGCATGGCGGCCTTCCCGTCGGGTGCGTCGTACAGCACCGCCGCCGGGTACCCCACGAAACGTGGTGTTGCCATGGTCGCCTCCCCCTGTTCACGCCGTCGTGGCGATGGTAGTGCAGGCGGTCAGGGGCAGGTAGCGAAGGCCTGGGTGTCGAGGATCGCCTCGGCCGGCTGGCCGAGCGGGGTCTCGTACGCCCTGGACTCGCCCGACACCGTGTCGGTCACCGTCAGTTCGAACTCGACATCGGTCGTCGCCGCGGCGAAGACCCAGAAGTGGTCGTTGAAGCTGCACCCGTTGGCCATGGAGAAGACGGCGTCGATCTGCTCGGGGCTCAGGAAGAAGTAGAGGGCGCCGAGGTCGTGCTCGGCCAGCACCGAGCCCGGGCTGCCCTCGGCGTCGACGATCTCGACCTGGAAGCGTTGTTGCAGGCACAGGGTGAACTCGTCGCACCCGGAGCCCGGCCCCGAGTCGGGCTGGGGCAGCCTCGTGAGGAGCCCGGTGTCGGGGTCGACGCCGAACAGGCCGCTGGCGCCCACCACGTGCGTTGCGTCGGTCAGGTCGTTGACGACGATCGGGTCTTCGGGGTCGGCGGCCCGAAAGATGCCGTTGGACCCGTCGGGGTCGAGGATCTGGGTGCTCACGTCGAACGGCGGCGCGGGCAGCGCTCCGAAGTCGAACTGGATGAAGGTGCCGTCGTTGACCTTGACCGCGTCGCCGTCGACCACGCCCTCCTCGAGGTCCTGCTGCATGTTGGTGCAGCCGTCGTCGACGCTGGCGTAGGCGTGGGCGTCCTTGCCGTCGATCTGGAGCAGATCGAAGGTCTCGGGGTCGAAGAACGAGGTGCCGTGGCAGCCGGGCGGGAGCGGCCCGCCGACGTTCTCGACGATCACACCTCCGCTGCCCGAGTACACCGACCACACCAGCGTCGGGTCGGGAACGGCCGCAGCGGTGAAGTCGAGCTGAGCACCGGGCAGGGGCTGGAGCCCCACGACGCTGAGCGGCACCGGCGTGGGCTCCGGCGTCGGGGTCGGCTCGGGCTCCGGCGTTGGCTCCGGCTCGGGCTCCGGCTCGGGCTCCGGCTCGGCGGGCGCGGGCTCGTCGTCTTCGGCCGGCGCCTCCTCGGCCGGCGCGTCGGCCTCGGGGTCGGTCGAGACCTCCAGGCCGGCATCGCTGCTGCACGCCGCCGCCACCAGCACCGCAGCCGTCAACAGCACAAGAGCTCGTCGCATCCGGATACCCCTCCCGCGATCTTCGACCCCCGACGACCCTACCCGCCCCCGGATCTGTGACCAGTTGGTTCGATGTGGTGGGCCTTCGCAGTCATAGAAGCAGGGGGCAGGTGGAGGTCAGTAGCCGAGGCGTTCTATGGCGTCGGGGCGGCGCTGCCAGTTCTTGTCGACGGTCACGTGCAGCTCGAGGAACAGGCCGTCGGCCAGCTGCTCACGGACCGCGCTCCCGACCCGCTTCAGCACCTCGCCCTTCTTGCCGATCACCATGCCCTTCTGCGAGTCGCGCTCGACGACGATCTCGACCCGCACCCGGGGCCACTCCCACTCGGTCACCCGCGCCGCGATCGAGTGGGGCAGCTCCTCACGGGTGACCGCCAGCAGCTGCTCGCGCACCAGCTCGGCCACCCAGAAGGCGTCGGGCACGTCGGTGACGGTGTCCTCGGGGTAGTAGCGCGGGCCCTCGGGCAGCCGCTCGACCAGATGGTCGACCAGCACGTCGACGCCCTCGCCGGTGAGACCCGACACCGGGAAGTAGGCCGAGAAGTCGAGCTCGCCGGCCCGGGCGAGCTGCTCGACCACCTTGTCCCTCGACGCCCGGTCGATCTTGGTCACGACGCAGACCGCGTCCTTCGACAGCTTCTCGGCGACGAACAGGTCGCCACGTCCGAGCGTGGCGGTGGCGTCGAGCACGAAGCACACGACGTCGACGTCGAGCGACGCGGCGTCGGCAGTGGCGTTGAGCCGCTCGCCCAACGCGGTCCGAGGCTTGTGGATGCCGGGCGTGTCGACGAACACGATCTGGGCGTCGGGCCGGTTCAGCACCCCCCGGACCTCGGTACGGGTCGTCTGGGGCTTGTCGGACACGATCGCCACCTTGGTGCCGAGGATGCGGTTCAGCAGCGTCGACTTGCCCGAGTTGGGGCGGCCGACGAGGGTCACGAAGCCCGACCGGAAGCCGGCCGGCGGCGGTGCCGGGCTCACCCAGCCGGACTCGTCGCCGTGGGGCTCACCCTCACCCGGGAGATGCGCCGGCCGTTGACCCGCTCGACGGTGAGCCGGAAACCGTCGATGTCGAGTCGCTCGCCCACCTCGGGCACGTGGCCGAGCGAGTTGAAGATGAGCCCGCCGACGGTGTCCCAGTCGCCGTCGGGCAGCTCGGCGGCCAGCTCCTCGGCGAGATCGCTGATCGACACCCGGCCGTTGACCCGCAGCTCGCGACCGGGAAGCCGCTCGATCATCGGCTGCTCGACGTCGAACTCGTCGACGATCTCGCCGACCAGCTCCTCGATCAGGTCCTCGAGCGTGAGCAGGCCGGCGGTGCCGCCGTACTCGTCGACCACGATCGCCAGGTGGAAGGTCTCGGCCTGCATCTCGCGCATCAGCGTGGCGATCCGCTTGGTCTCGGGGACGAAGATCGGGTCCCGCATGATCTCCGACACCGGATGCTCTTCGAGGCCGTCGTGTTGGGCCCGCATCAGGTCCTTGGCGTAGACCACGCCGACGATCTCGTCGATCGACTCGGCGGTGGCGGGAAGCCGGCTGAGGCCGTTGAGGATGACGACCTCGAGCACGTCGCCGATCCGGAAGTCCTGGCTGACGGTGATCATGTCGGGGCGAGGGACCATGACCTCGCGGGCCACCGTGTCGCCGAACTCGAGGATCGACGCGATCAGCTTCTGCTCCTCGGGGTCGATCGCCTCCTCGGCCACGGCCCGCTGGGTGACCGCCAGCAGCTCCTCTTCCATGACCTCGGAATCGGCCTCGCCGCGCCGCGGGCGCATGGTCTCGCCGAGGGAGGCCAGGCCCGAGGTGAGCCAGCGCAACGGCGCGACGCGGCTCAGCAGGCGCAGCAGCGGGGCGAACCGCAGCGCCGCCCGATCGGGATCCGACAGCGCATAGGTCTTGGGGATCGCCTCGGCGACGACGTAGAGCACCAGCACCTCGACCGCCAGCGCGATGGCGACCGCCCCGGTCCCCCACGCCCGCTCGACGAGCACGGCCACGATGGTGGCGGCCCCCAGGTGGCACGCGAGGATGACGAGCAGTACCGGCGACAGCACCTGCACCCGGCGTTCGACAAGCTGCCGCAGCAGCGTGGCGTTGCGGTGGTCCTCGCCTTCCAGCGCCTCGGCTCGCGACATGCCGATCTGGGTGAAGCTGGTCTCGGCTGCCGCGAGCAGCGCTGCGGTCACCACGGCCACTGCGACCCCCACGACGGCGAGGACCTCGAGCCCCGACATCAGGCGTCACCCCCGCCGGGGTCGGCGCGGTGGAACCGGTCGAGCAGGTCCCGCTCGCGGGCCTGCATGCGGGCGGTCTCGGCCGGCTCGGCGTGGCGGTGACCGAGCACGTGCAGCACGCCGTGCACGACCAGCAGTGCGATCTCGTCGTCGACCGCGATGCCTCTGTCCTCGGCTTGACGGGCGGCGACCTCGGGGCAGACGACCACGTCGCCCAGCAGCCGCACGGGAGCGAGGGCGTCGTCGTCGGCGTCGAGCGGGAAGGCCAGCACGTCGGTCGGGCCCTCGCCGCCGAGGTGGGTGGTGTGCAGCTCGGCCATCCGGTCGGCGTCGACGAAGGTCAGGCTCAGCTCGGCGTCGCCCTCGACCCCCTCGTGGACCAGGCTGCGGCGGGCCAGCTCCCCCCATCGCTCGGCGTCGAAACCTCCGGCCGGGAGGCCGGTCCCGGTTCGATCGTCGACTGTCACCACCGAGACCGCCGGGGCCGCGGCGCTCACGACGACGAGCCGGGCTCGGCCCGCGCGTAGGCGTCGACGATGTCCTGCACGATGCGGTGCCGCACCACGTCGCGGCTCGACAGGTGGACGAACGCCAGCCCGTCGATCCCGTCGAGGACGTGCTCGAGCTCGAGCAGGCCGCTGCGACCGTCGCGCACGTCGACCTGGGTGACGTCGCCGGTGACGACCGCCCGCGACCCGAAACCGATGCGGGTCAGGAACATCTTCATCTGCTCGGGGGTCGTGTTCTGGGCCTCGTCGAGGATGATGAAGCTGTTGTTCAGGGTGCGGCCCCGCATGAACGCCAGCGGCGCCACCTCGACGGTGCCGCGGTCGAGGAGCCGCTCGACGCCCTCGGCGTCGGTCATGTCGTAGAGCGCGTCGTAGAGCGGGCGCAGGTACGGGTCGACCTTGGCCATCATGTCGCCGGGCAGGAAGCCGAGCCGCTCG
>JBFJYB010000090.1:0-8482 GCA_041622835.1 Acidimicrobiales bacterium
CTATCCCCAGGTCAATCTCGAGGCCCAGACGGCCTGGACCGACAACGCCGACGGTGTCGATTCTCAGGAATGGAACAACCAGTTCATGGTCCGCGTGCGATGGAACTTCTTCCGCGGCGGCATTGACCGGGCGGCACGCCAGGAAGCCTTGGCGCGCATGAACGAGGCCAAGAACCGGCGCCAGGCCTCTCTAGTTGAAGCGCAGAGAGAGATGCGCAACTCTTGGTTCGCTCTCGAGGGCAATCGCCAACAGGTAGAAGACCTGACCGATGCGGTGGTGTTCAGCCGGGAGACGCGCGATGCCTACCGCGAGCAGTTCGACGTGGTTCGGGCTCGGCGAGGCCCGGGCCGCCTTCGACGACCACCTGGCCGCCGTCGACACCTCGGACACGCTCGTGATGGACGAGCGGGCCCGCGACCGCGTCTTCAACCTCGGCTACTTCACGTGGGTCGAGCAGCAGGGCGTCGACGTCGCGGACTTCGAGGCCCGCCGCAGCCAGGAGTTCTGGCGGGCCCTGCGCCCCGCCGTCGACGAGTGGGACGAGATGATCGCCGAGTTCAACGGCCGTACCGGCGTGGCCGCGACCGGCACGGGGTGACCCGATCGTGGTCGAGGGCAACCCGTTCGTCCGCTACCGCGATCGACTCGACTCGTACCGGCGGGCCATCGAGTCCGGCATCGACGACGACCGCTTCGTCGAGCTGGTGCGAGGGCTCGACGACGCGGTCGCCGCGGTCGACGGTCACGGCTTCGAGGTCACGCCGACCGCACTCCAACCCGATCTCGCCGCGGCCGCCGACCTGGAGATCGATCTGTGGGTCAAGGACGAGACCCACAACGTGGCCGGCTCCCACAAGGCCCGGCACCTCTTCGGGCTGTGGCTGCACCACGCCGTCGACCATCTGATCGGCGGCGGGACCGACAGCGAGCTGGCCATCTCGAGCTGCGGCAACGCCGCGCTCGCCGCCGCGGTGGTCGCCCGCTCGGTCGAGCGGCCGCTGCGGGTGTTCATCCCCCAGTGGGCCGAGGGGGAGGTCGTCGACCGGCTCGTCGCGCTCGACGCCGACATCACGAGATGCGAGCGGCGCGAGGGTGAGGTCGGCGACCCCTGCTTCCTCCGCTACCGGGAGGCGGTGGCCGCCGGGGCCACGCCGTTCACGGTGCAGGGCACCGAGGTGCCGGCGACCCTCGACGGTGGTCGCACGATCGGCTGGGAGCTGGGCGAGCAGCTCGCCACCGCCCACGGCGGCCCGGCGCGTCTCGATGCGATCTACGTGCAGGTCGGGGGCGGGGCCCTCGCCACCAGCGCGGCGGCGGGCCTGGCCGACGGCGTCGCGGCCGGCTGGCTCGAGGGCGTGCCGCGCCTCCACGGGGTGCAGGCTCGGAACGCCCACCCGCTCGCGGTGGCCTGGCGCCGCCTGACCGGTGCGAGCGGCGCGGTGAACGGTGATGCCGACGAGATCGGACGGCTGATCGATCAGGCCCGAAGCGACCCGGACCGCTACATGGAGCCGTGGCCCGGAGAGCCCCACAGCGTCGCGAGCGGGATCCTCGACGACGTGACCTACGACTGGCTGACGATCGTCGAGGCCATGCTTGGCTCGGGCGGGTGGCCGGTGCTGGCCGACGAGGACACGCTGGTCCGGGCCCACCGGCTCGGCCACGAGCACACCGGCATCGACGTCTGCGCCACCGGCTCGGCCGGGTTCGCCGGGGTGCTGGCCGAGCCGCCCGAGGCCGGCTCGCGCGTGGCGGTGCTCTTCACCGGGGTCGACCGGGGCTGAGCGAGCGGCGAGCTCAGAAGCGACCGCCGTCGACCAGGAAGCTCTGCGCGGTGCAGGCCGCGCCGTCGTCGGCCGCGAGGAACAGGACCATCGGGACGAACTCCTCGGGGGAGATGCGCCGCTTCAGCGCCTGGTCCTCCAGCGTCTGCGCCTCGCCCTCGGGGGTCCACCAGCGGGTGAGCTGGCGCTCGGTGGCGACCCAACCGGGCAGGACGGTGTTGACCCGAACGTCGTGGGGCCCGAACGTGCGGGCCATCGTGCGGGTGATGCCCTCGACCCCCGACTTGGCGATGGCGTAGCCGGGGAACATGTCCTCCTGCATCATGTAGCTGCTGCTCCCGATGTTCACGATCGAGCCCCATCCGCGTTCGATCATGGCGGGGGCGACGGCCTGGATCGCGAAGAAGTAGTGGCGCAGGTTGGTGTCGAGACGGTCGTTCCAGTACTCGACGGTCATGTCCTCCCAGCCGTGACGCTCGTCGTTGGCCGCGTTGTTCACCAGCACGCCGATCCCGGAGAGGTCGTCCTCCGACGCCTCGATGGCGCGCCGCAGCGCCTCGATGTCGGTGAGGTCGACCTCGTAGAAGCGGGGCGGGTGAGCGACCCCCGCCTCCTCGCACAGGGCGATCGTCTCTCCCGCGTTCTCGACGTCGATGTCGCAGAACCCGACCCGGCTGCCCTGGTCGGCGAAGGCCCGAACCAGGGCCCGGCCGATGCCGCCGGCCCCGCCGGTCACCAGCACGCCGACCCCGTCGAGCGACGGGTAGGTCGCGTAGCGCAGCTCGCGTTCGGCCATGGGTCCTCCTCGGCTAGGGGCGGATGGTCGGGTCAGAAGCCGTACAGATCGGCAGGGTTGTCGACGAGGATGCGCCGGATGATGGCGTCGTCGCCGGCCCAGTCTGCCAGCAGCCGCAACAGCTCGGCGCCCCCGGGCGGGTCGGTGACGCCCGGGTGGGGCCAGTTGCTGGCCCACACCATGCGCTCGGGAGCCTGGTCGATCAGGGCCCGGGCCAGGACGCCGACGTCGGGGTAGCCCGGTGGTCCGGTCGCCGACGAGAGGTAGGGCGCCGAGAGCTTCACCCAGCACCGGCCGCCGTCGACCATGGTCTGGAGGGCCCGGAAGCTCGGATGGCCCGGAGCGACGGGCGGTAGGAACAGCCCCACGTGGTCGACGACGAGGGTCGTGCGCAGAGCCACCAGCGTCGGTAGGCGGTCGCCGAGCTCGCGACCGTCGAGCTGCAGCTGGACGTGCCACCCGAACGGCTGCACCCGAGCCGCGACGGTGGCCAGCGCCGTCTCCGGGACCGCGCCGTCGGGGAACAGGTGGAAGCGCGCCCCCCGCGCGCCGGCCGCGGTGAGTCGCTCCAGCTCGGAGTCGGTCACCGACTCGTCGACCACGACGACGGCGCGAGCGTCGGACCCGAGCGCCTCCACCGCTTCGAGCTGGCAGCGGTTGTCGGTGCCGTAGGTGGTGGGCTGGACGACGACGGCACGCGTCGTCCCGAGCTGGCGACGGAAGCGCCGGTAGTCGTCGACGGACGCGTCGGGTGGTCGCAGGACCGATCGGGGCGCGACCGGGAAGCGGCTGTCGTAGACGTGGAGGTGCGTGTCGCACGATCCGTCGGGCGCGGTCACCCGCACTGGTGCTGCTCCCAGAACGACCGGAGGCGGCTGGCTGCGTCCGGGTTCACGGCGCGGGGCGGCATGCGGCCCTCGATCATCGCCCGGACCTGCTCGACGCTGCTCATGGCCTGCGCGTCGGCGTTCTCCGGCGTGAGCCCGCCCAGGTGAGGTGTCGCCACCACGTCCGCCCGCGCGGCCAGCTCGGGTGACGGTCGCTGGTCGGCTGCGCGGCCCACGTCGAGGCCGAGGCCGCCGAGCCGGCCCGAGTCGAGGGCGGCTGCCACCGCGGCCTCGTCCAGCAGCTCGCCCCGGGAGACGTTGACCAGGATCGCGCCCGGCTTCATGGCGGCGAGCTGGTCCGGGCCGATCAGGTTCTCGGTCTCCGGGGTCGAAGCTGCCAGCGGTAGCACGAAGTCGGCCTCGGCCAGGAGCACGTCGAAGGGGACCGCCTCCGCATCGACGCCGGTGGGGGCGACGTAGGGATCGTGCACCAGCACCCGCATGCCGAGGTGGACCAGGGTCCGGGCCAGATACGACCCGATGGCGCCGAACCCGACGATCCCGGCGGTGCGGCCACTGAGCTGGATTCCCTGCCGCTGCGGCGCCTCCCGACCCGACTGGTAGTCGACGGTCGAGCGGCTGACGTTGCGGGCCACGTCGAGCATCAGGGCGAGGGCCAGCTCGGCGGTCGACGCCACGAAGCTCTTGTCGGCCCGGGCGACGAGCACGCCGGCGGCGCTGGCGGCGTCGACGTCGATGGTGCTGATGTCGACCGCGGTGCGGAGGAAGGCGACCAGGCGATCCGAGCTGTCGAACAGCGACGCATCTCCGGGAGTCGACCGATGGGCCACGATGACGTTGCACTCGGCGGCCGCTCGGATCAGCTCCGGTGTCGTGAGGTCGCGGTCGAGCGGGTTGGCGACGACCTCGGCGAGCCCGCTCAGCTCGGGGAGCGCCCGGCCGTAGTACGCGGCCAGGTCCTCGGGGTTGTGGGTGATGAAGACGCGCAGCATCCGGCCGGAGTCAGATTCCGCCGCTGAACGTGTCGCACTCCTGCGGGTCGCCGGTGTCGAACCCCCGCGAGAACCACTCGACCCGCTGCTCGCCGGATCCGTGGGTCCAGCTCTCGCGGTTGACCGTGCCGGTGCTCTGGCGCTGGATGTTGTCGTCGCCGACGGCTGCGGCCGCGTCGAGACCTTCTTCGAGATCGCCTCGCTCGAGCAGGTCGCGCTGCTCGGCGCTGTAGCCCCACACGCCGGCCAGGCAGTCGGCCTGGAGCTCCAGGCGGATCGAGAGGTCGTTGGCCTGGTCCGGGTTCTCCTGTTGGGCCCGGCGGACGTCGGCGCTGATGCCGACGAAGTTCTGCACGTGGTGGCCCACTTCGTGGGCGACGACGTAGGCCTGGGCGAAGTCGCCGGGTGCGCCGAACCGGCGCTGGAGCTCGCCGAGGAAGGCCTGGTCGAGGTACACCCGTTCGTCGGCGGGACAGTAGAAGGGCCCCACCGCGGCGGTCGCCGAACCGCAGCCGTCGGTGCTCACCGTCTCGTCGAAGATGACGAACCGGGCGCGGCGATAGCTGCCGTCGGCGAACAGCTCGTCCCACGTGTCCTGGACGTCGTCGAACACGAACTCGAGGAAGTCGTTGCGCGGCGGCAGCTCGGCCGGCCCGCTGCTCGACGGCACCTGACCCGTGTCCAGGCCGTCGAGCGAGGCGCCGATGTCGAAGCCGCCTCCGCCCCCGCCGAACGCGCCGAACAGCACGGCGAGAAGCACGCCGACGATCCCGAGCCCGCCGACGCCGCCGGCGACCTGCCTCCCGCGGGAACGACCGCGGTACTCGACGTCTGTGCTCCTGTGTCCGCGGCGATAGCGCATTGGTTTCCTCGGCCTCGGTGATGTCGGCGCCTCAGCCTAATGACGGCACGCTGCGACCCCGCCGGACGGCCCCGTGCGGGCGCCGGGCGCAGCCATGGGTCGTTCGACCCATGGCCCGGTCCTTTTGCCCAGAGCCAGCCTCAGTTTTCGGGCCTGGGCTGCCGATGAGCCGGTGTGTCGTCGACCGTGCTCCCGAGCCGACCCATGATCGCTCTGGCGGTGGTGGCGGCGCTGCTGACCGCCCTGGGTGGGCTGACGCGCAGCGTCGGGTCCGAGCACGAGGCCCGCAGCGACCGCAGCAGACCCGAGCTGGTCCAGACGGTCGAGGCGGCGCCGGTCGAGGGGTTCTCCATCAAGCCCATCGAGCCCGACGCCGAGTAGCCGTCGTCCCGACTGTCGGACGGCCCGCGCCGAGGTCAGTGGTCCTCGGTGCCGTGCCCGTGATCGTCGAGCAGCGTGATGCCGCCCTCGGTGCTGAACACCCTTCCGCCGTAGGCGCGACGCAGGTTCTCGTCGGTGAGAGCTCGGTCCGGGGGGCCGTCGGCGACGAGCTGACCGTCGAGCAGCAGGACGCGATCGCAGCGGGTCGCCTCCTCGAGGTGGTGGGTCGACATGATGACCGTGCGGCCCTCGGCCGTCTCCTGGTCGATGACGTCGAGGATTCGGTGCTGGCTGGCCAGGTCGAGCCCGGTGATCGGTTCGTCCATCAGCAGCAACGGCGACTGCTGGGCCAGCGCCTGCGCGACCAGCGTTCGCTGCCGTTGCCCGCCCGACAGCTCGCCGTACTGCCGGCGGAAGAGGTCGGCGACCTCGAGCCGGTCGGCGGCGTCGGCGACCGCAGCATGGTCCTCGGAGCCGAAACGACCGACGAGGCCGCGGGCGCCGAAGCGCCCCATGCGAACGACCTCGGCGACCGTCAGTGGTAGCCAGACGGCGTGGTCGCGGTGCTGGAGCACGTAGGCGGGCCGGACCGCGCCGGGCGTCGAGACGTCGATCCGCCCCTTGGTCGGTTCGGTCAGGCCGGCGATCAGGTTCAGGGTCGTGGTCTTGCCCGACCCGTTCGGTCCGACGAGAGCGGTCGACGTGCCGGCCGGCAGTGAGAACGACACGCCATCGAGCGCCAGCGTCGACCCGAACCAGACCGAGACCGACTCGGCGACGACGGCGTTCACCGCTCCAGCCTGCCACCGAGCGAGCCGGCCACCACCGACGCGGCGTTGCGGCCCGGTGCGCCCCAGATCCCCGCACCGGGGTAGGTGGCGGCGCCGCTGAGGAACAGGTTCGGGATCGGCGTCCGGTACCTGGTGAGCTCGCGTCGACGGCCGAGCAGTGCGGTGACCGGACTGCCCGAGAAGGCGGGGGTGTACCCGCGGTTCATGCTGAAGTCGCGCTCGTAGTCGGGGGGTGTCATCACCCGCCAGTCTCGTACCGAGGCGCGAAAGTCGTCGTCGAGCAGCGTCGTCCACGTGTCGAGCCACCGGTCCGGCTCGGCCGAGCCCGGCCAGCCGCCGGCGAGCGAGTACGGCGTGAACAGCACTTCGAGGCTGAGGACGTGGCCCCGCTCGCCCGACGAGCCGGGCACCCGCATGGCGTCGTCGATCGCCGACGGCACGTTGACCAGCATGATCGGCCGATCGGCGACCCGGCCGCGGCCGATCAGGCGGTGCGCCGCCTCCATCTCCTCGACGGACGGCGCGATCACCCAGGTGGTGCCGTCGGCCTCGCCGCCCACCGCAGACCGGAACCGGTCGGTGACGGCCCGGTAGCGGGGGAGGGCGTCGATGACCGCGTCGATCTTGGACTCGTAGCCCTCGTGCACCGGTCGCGCCCGCCAACGATCCTGGAGACGGCCGGCTCTCGGGTGGTCGCCCTCCATGAGGTCGACGAGCACCGACCGGGGGTCGCAGGCGGCGACGACCGACCGGGCCTCGATCACCTCGCCGCCCACCAGCTCGACGGCCCGGACGCGGCGCTCGTCGCTGACCAGGCCGGAGACACGGGCACCGCAGCGAACCACCCCCCCAGCCGCCTCGAAGCACACCCGCAGCGCGTCGGTGAGCGCGCCGCTGCCCCCGACGGGTCGGCCGATCGGCGACAGGTGGCGCAGGGCATAGCTCAACGCGGCCAGGCCGGTGCCCGGCGTGTCGGGCGCCACGCCCCACACCGTCGGCCCGGTCCCGAGCGCCGGCCTCGCCATCGAGTCGTCGGAGAAGAAGGCGCGGAAGACGTCGACGGCGCTGCGCCGGCTCCAACCGAGCAGCGTGCGCAGACCGCGCGCCCGACGATCGAGCAGGCGGCGGGCGACGCGCCCGGGGCTGGGGAGCTGGCGCGTCAGCTCGATCATGAGCTCGGCGGCCGGACGGGCGACCTCCACGTAGCGTCGGTAGCCGTCGACCTGGTCGGGGCGGGTGGCCTCGAGCCCGGCGATGGTGCGATCGAGGTCGTGGAACACCGCCCACGGCTCGCGACCGTCCCAGCCGAGGCCCACCGAGCAGGGATCGACGTCGAGGTACTGCAGCCCGAAGCTGGCCAGGTCGAGGTCCTCGATGATCCCGGTCGTGCGGATCATCACGTGGTCGCAGTTGCAGATGTTCACCCGCGCCCCGAGCGCGTCGACGGTCGACGCGCATCCGCCGACCTGGTCGCGGGCCTCGATCAGCTGCACCGAGAGCCCGGCTCGGGCCAAGTAGGCGGCGCAGACCAGGCCGTTGTGGCCGGCCCCGACGACGACCACGTCGGTGTCGGTCATTGCTCGGCGCACGCCCGGGTCGTCGGCATGGCTGCACGGTAGAGCAACCTCCTAGGGTGGCCGCATGTCGCGACGCCTGGCCGACCTCAAGGGTCCCGAGATCGCCGAGCTGGTCACCGAGAGCTCGACGCTGGTCCTGCCGCTCGGCGCGGTCGAGCAGCACGGCCCGCATCTGCCGCTCAACGTCGACCTCACCATGGCGACGTGCTTCGCCGACGCGGTCGTCGCCGCTCGGGGCGACGAGCTCGACCTGTGGCTGCTGCCCCCGCTGGCCATCACGAAGTCCAACGAGCACGCATGGTCGCCCGGCACCATGTGGCTCTCGCCCGAAACCCTGCTCGCCGTGCTCCGCGACATCGGGCGCTGCGTGGCGACGACGGCCGCCCGGCGCCTGGTCTTCCTCAACGCCCACGGCGGCAACACCACCCTGCTGAACGTGGCGTGTCGCGA
>JBFJYB010000091.1:0-8461 GCA_041622835.1 Acidimicrobiales bacterium
CCCTCGACCACGTGGGAGTGCGCCGGGATCGCATCGGCGGGCTCGGGATCCTGCTCGTCGAACGCCAGGACGATGCAGTGGCAGGGCCGGTAGGAGTACACCTCCTCCCGTTGCCGCTCACCGGCCGCTTCGATCGCTGCGTCGAACTTCGCGGCGATCCGCGCCGCCGCGGCCGCCAACGGCTCTGGGTCGGGTTCCGGCACCAGGGGCCCCCGCTGCCAGTCGTCGGAGACCTTCCATGTCTCGGTCAGCAACGGGCGAAGGAAGCGCGAGACGAGCTGGTCGGCCTGGGCCGCCACACCCTGGACTGCGTGCAGTGGGCCGGGCGGTGCACCGGCCGGATCGTAGAGGCACACGACCGACGACACGTCCTCGGCGTCGAACCTCATGAAGAGGCCCACCTCGAACAGACACCAGTCCCACGTGTGGGCGGGGGTGGTGAACAGCAACAGGAGCAGGTGGCTCTCGGCGAGGCCGTTCCTGATCTGACGGCTCCAGTCGACTCCGGCGGTGAGGTCCTCGCCGGACACCCAAGCTTCGATCAGCCCGGGAGGGCCGAGCTGCTCCAGCTCGTTGCCGACGAGGCTGGCCAGGGCGGCGTCGGCGTGCTTGTGGCTGACGAACACCCGGAAATGATCCTGGCTGAGCCTCACGAGCCCCCCTCACACCCCCACCCGCGGGCCTCACTCTACGTTACGCCACCATCCCGCTGCCGCCGCGGCGGGCGTCGCCCACAGCTTCGTCGGGTGCGGCCACGCCGTGGGCGCCGCCGAAGTAGAGGTCGCGTGCCGCCCAGAGGTTGAGGTCCCAGCGGGCCGCCAGCGCGTCGATCACCGCCGGCGGGAACCCGGGCTCGACCTGGAGCTGCCGGTCGTCCCAGTGCATGCGGGGCGCGGCCACCGCGTCGGCCAATGACATGCCGTGGTCGACCAGGTCGACCACGAGCTGGGTGATCGTCGATCGGATGCGCTCGCTGCCGCCGCTGCCGAGGGCGGCGACCCGCCCGTCGGCACCGACCACGACCGTCGGCGACATCATCGACCCGATCCGGCTGCCGGGTGCCGCGGTGCCCAGGCCGGCGGGCTGGAGGTCGTCCTCGCCCATCACGTTGTTGAGCTGCACGCCGGTGCCAGGGGCGAACTCGCCCGACCCGCTGCCGTTCGAGGTCGTCATGGACGCCACGTTGCCCTCGGCGTCCACGACCGCGACGTGGGTGGTCCCTCGGCTCGATCCCGCACCCAGCTCGGCCCGCCGCGCGCTCAGGCTGACCAGCGCGTCGGCCACCGCGACCGCCCAGGCGGGGTCGCCCCTCGGCCCGGGCGCGACGGAGTGCAGGTGGCCGAGACCGTGTTCGACGAGCGGGCCGCCGAGGGAGGGCGGCGGGTTGGTCAGGATCTCGGCCTGGCGGTAGCGAATCCGCAGCGGCTCGCGCTCGATGACCCGATAGGCGGCCAGGTCGGCGGCGGTCACCGCGCCGAGCTGGTCGGCGTCGAGCGACCTCCGCCGTCCGCAGCCGACATCGCGCAGCACGGCCCCGAGTGCGGGATTGCTGAAGCGGTCTCCGGCGCAGAGCCGGCGGTCGCCGTCGAAGAACAGCGCCCGCCCCTCGTCGGTTCGCCCCAGCAGCGCTCCGAGCAACACGATGAGCTGCTCGAAGAGGCCGTCGACCTCGAAGCCCGCTTCGGCCAGCCGGACCGCAGGAGCCACGACCCGGTCCAGGTCGAGACGGCCGAGGCGCTCGTGCACGTACTGGTAGCCGGCCAGCGCCCCGGGCGTGCCCACCGACGCCGGCCCGACGTGGAAGGTCTGGATCGCGTTGGGGAACTCGATGGGCACGCTGACCAGGTCCCGCGGGTCGGGCACGCCTTCGGGCCCGAGACCGGGCGCAGCCACGAAGAAGTCGAACAGCACCTCCTCACCCGCCGCCGTCCTGGCCAGCAGGAACCCCCCTCCGGCCAAGCTGGTCAGGCAGGGCTCGGCGACCGCACCCGCGAACCCGGCGGCCACTGCCGCGTCGAAGGCGTTCCCGCCCGCCCGCAGGACCTCGACCGCAGCCTCGGAGGTGTGGCGATCGCCGGTGGCGACGAGTCCCAGGTCCACGACCGGGCAGTCTCGCGCGGCGTAGCCCGGCTCGCGTTCAGGCGAGTCGGAGGATCCCGTCGACCTCGACGACCAGGCCGTCGGCCACCAGCCCGGCCACGGCCCGCTCGGCCCGCTCGGCGTCGCCGCCCCAGCCGGCGGCCTCGGCTGCCGCGTCGGCCCGGAGCGGCTCGGCACGGAGGCGGTGGAGCAGCCGGGCGCGCCCTTGACGATCCGAGCCCTCGAACCGGCTCTGGCGACCCGACGTGCCGGCCGAGCCGCGAGCCGGGTCCTCGCCCTCGCCCCGCCATGCGCACGCGTCGACCACCGGACAGCTGGCGCATGCGGGCGACCGCTTGACGCAGACGGTGGCGCCGAGGTCGAGCATCGCCTGGTTCCAGGCCCAGCCGTGCCCTCGTGGCACGAGTCGGTCGGCGAGCGCCTGGGCGCGACGGCGGTCGAGGGATCGGCCCCCGAGCCGGGCCAGCACCCGGCCGACGTTGGTGTCGAGCACGCCGACGTCGCGCTCGTAGGCGAAGGCGAGCACCGCCCGAGCCGTGTACGGGCCCACACCGGGGAGGTCGAGCAGTGCGTCGAGGTCGTCGGGCACGCGGCCGCCGTGCCGCTCGCCCACGACCACGGCGCACCGGTGGAGGCTCCGCGCCCGGCGGTCGTATCCGAGCCCGGCCCAGAGCCGGACGATCTCGGCCTGAGGTACGGCGGCACAGCTCGCCGGCGTCGGGAACGCCTCGACGAACCGCTCGTACCTCGGGATCACCCGCGCCACCTGCGTCTGCTGGAGCATCACCTCGCTGACGAGCACCAGCCATGGATCGCGTGTGCGGCGCCACGGGAGGTCGCGCCGCTGCCGCTCGGCCCACCCGAGGACCGGGGGCACGATGTTCGCGGTGCGGTCCATCGCGACCACGCTAGGCAGCCCCCGCGTTCGGACGGCGCCACCGGGCGGCGCGATCATGAGCCGGTGCCCCGCACGCTGTTCCTCGCGGTGACGATCCAGAGCATGCTCTGGATCCCCGCCGCGCTCGCCCAGGACGACTCCGGGGACCTGGAGATCGGCCCACCCGACGATCCGCGCATCACGATCCTCCCCCGACCCAACTCCGGGAGCGCCCCGGAGACCCCGGGCGATCCGGGCGGCTGGCAGCAGCTCACCCTCCTCGCAATCGTCGTCGTCGCGCTGGTGCTGATCTTCCTGCTGGCGAGGCGCCAGGCCCGCAAGGCGAGGGCCAGGTCCGGCGCCTGACCGGCCGTCGGAGGAGTCGACGGCTCGCTCTCTAGCATGGGCGACCATGGCAGCTCCTGACCTCTCGGACGCGCTCGCCGGGGCCCAAGCGGTGGTCGACGCGGCCCTGACCCGGCTGCGTGCCTCGGACGACGTCGACGACCACCAGGTCGTCGCCTACGACGTCGCCCACGCGGCGTCGGCGGTCGAGACGGCACGAGCCATGCTCGACTACGGAGGCCGGGGCGACGTCGAGGGCCGGTTGACCGCGGCGTTCGTCGCCGACACGGTCCACGACCTGGCGACCAAGGTGTACGGCCGCGAAGCTCAGTGGGGAGTCGAGCCCGACCCGTTCGACGCGACCCGCCAGCTGGTGGCCGCCTACCGAGATCCCGTCTTCCTCGCCGGCCTCGCCGACCAGCCGGGGCCGCAGCACCTCGACGACGACTTCGAGCTCGTCGGCCAGACGTTCCGCCGCTTCGCCGAGGACAAGATCCGACCCCACGCCGAGCACGTGCACCGGACCAACGCCGACGTCCCGGAGGAGATCATCTCGGGGCTGGCCGAGATCGGCGGGTTCGGGCTGTCGGTCCCCGAGGAGTACGGCGGCTTCGCGGCCGGCGGGGTCAGCGACTACCTGGCCATGGTCGTGGCCACCGAGGAGCTGTCACGAGCCTCGCTCGGCATCGGCGGTTCGCTCATCACCCGACCCGAGATCCTCACCCGCGCCCTGGTGCGCGGTGGCACCGAGGCCCAGAAGCGCGAGTGGCTTCCGCGGCTCGCGTCCGGGGAGACGCTGGTCGCCGTGGCCGTGACCGAACCCGACTTCGGCTCCGACGTGGCCGGCATCCGGGTCTCGGCCACCCCCACCGACGGCGGGTGGCTCGTCAACGGCACCAAGACGTGGTGCACGTTCGGTGCCATGGCCGACGTCCTCATGCTGCTGGCCCGCACCGATCCCGGCAGCACCGACCACCGAGGCCTGAGCGGCTTCGTGGTGCCGAAGCCGCGAGGCGACGGTCACGGCTTCCGCTTCGAGCAGAGCGCCGACCCAGGTCCGGGCGGGGGGCGCATGGAAGGTCGGGCCATCGACACGATCGGCTACCGGGGCATGCACTCCTACGAGATCTCCTTCGACGACTGGTTCGTGGCGGCCGACAACCAGATCGGCGGCGAGGAGGGGCTGGGGCGGGGCTTCTACTACCAGATGGAGGGGTTCGAGAACGGCCGCCTCCAGACCGCAGCCCGGGCCGTCGGGGTGATGCAGGCCGCCTACGAGGCCGCGCTCCAGTACTCGCGGGATCGGGTGGTCTTCGGGTCCCCGATCCACGACTACCAGCTCACCCGGGCCAAGCTCGGTCGCATGGCGGCGCTGATCCAGGCGTCGCGTCAGTTCTCGTACGCGGTGGCCGAGCTGATGGCCAAGGGCGAGGGGGCCCTCGAGGCGTCGATGGTGAAGGCCTACGTGTGCAAGGCCGCCGAGTGGGTCACCCGCGAGGCCATGCAGATCCACGGCGGGATGGGCTACGCCGAGGAGTTCCCCGTGAGCCGGCTCTTCGTCGACGCCCGGGTCCTGTCGATCTTCGAGGGCGCCGACGAGACCCTCTGCCTCAAGGTCATCGTCCGCCGCCTCCTCGAACGCTAGGAGACCGCCTCCTCGTCGGCCCCGTCGACCGGCGGGGCCTCGTCGACGGCAGGGGTGCCCGGGGGGAACGGGCTGAACTCGACGCGGGGCAACGGGGCGCCCAGCGACTGCACGGCCTCGACGGTGCGGTTCCACGACCCCTCGAGCTGCGGGACGAGGGTCGGCTCGGTGTCGGGGTCGGCCAGCGCCTCGCTGACGGGGATGACCGTGTAGGTGCGACGGTCGACCCACGTCGGGATGACCTCGATCCGGTCGACCTCCCACTCGTCGGGGGCGGTCTCGACGTACTCGACCCACAGGATCATGCCGTCTTCGGTGGCCTGCGGGCACGAGGCGCAGGTGACCGGCGACTGGTTCGAGACGAAGTTGCCCAGCCCGTACAGCACGTACTCGTCGCCGACCCGGTCCATCGGCTGGGGCACGTGCACGTGGGCGCCGACGATCAGGTCGACGTCGGGGGACGCCAGCACCTGCTCGGCCAGGGTGGTCTGGGCCTCGATGGGCTGGCGCTGGTACTCGGCTCCCCACTGGACGCTCATCACCACGATGTCGGCGCCGGCCTCCTTGGCGGCGGCGGCTTCGGCCAAGATGGCGTCGGCGTCGATCACGTCGACCGCCCACGGCGCCTCGGCCGGCAGCGGGAACCCGTTGAGCCCGTAGGTGAACGACAGGTGACCGACCGAGACGTCGCCCACGTCGTACACCGAGGGCGTCGTCGCCTCGACCTCGGTACGGGCCATGCCGGCGTGCCCGACCCCGACCCGGTCGAGCTGATCGAGCGTGCTCGTGACGCCGGCGAAGCCCCGGTCGAGCGAGTGGTTGCTGGCGGTCGAGCAGGCGTCCCAGCCGGCCCAGGCGATGGCGTCGGCCAGCTCGGTCGGCGCGTTGAAGATCGGGTACCCCGACAGGGCGGTGTTGTCGGAGGAGATCGGCGTCTCCTGGTGGCAGATGGCCAGGTCGGCCGCCGACAGGATCGGCTTCACCTGCTCGAACATGGGGCGGTAGTCGTAGGGGATCTCGCCGTTGCCGTTCACCCGTGCTCGCTCGATCAGACCGCCGTGGCTGAGCAGCTCGCCGGTGAACGCCATGGACAGCCGCCGGGGTGTCCACTCGGGAGTCGGGGTCGACGTCGGCTCGGCCGGAGCCTCGACCTCGACGTCCCCCGTCGCGGCCGCGGCCGGGTCCTCGCCGACTGCGGTGGCGGGTGGCGCAGCGGCGGGGTCCTCGGCCGGCTCGGCGTCGGCCAGCGGCGACGGGGAGTCGGCGCTGACCGCGGTCGTCTCCTCGGGATCACCCGAGCGGTCGGCGAGGACGACGATGGCGGCGACCACCACCGCGAGCGCGACCGACAGGAACACGATGCTCTTCACGGCGCCTACCAGGTCCCGAACAGCTCGGGCACGATCGGGCAGTCGACCCGTTGGCGGCCGTCGGCCACCGACTCGGGTCCGTCCGGCCCGACCAGGTGCGTGACGAGACCGAGCGGCAGCACCTCGCTGTCGCGGTCCCATGGCTCGTCGGTGAGCGTGCGAGCGCAGACGCCGTCCCACATCCGCTGAGGGAGGTGGCGCCCCACCCCGGCCACGAGCCACACCGGCGTGCCGGCATGCCGGGCCACCGCGGCTGCGGCCCGTGAGCCCGGCAGCGCCAGGGCGTCGGTCGGGCCGACCGCCGCGGCTTCCAGAACCACGAGGTCGGCCTCGGCGACCGCGGCGCCCAGCCCGCTGAGCGGCACGTCGGTCGCCTCGACGTCGGCCCGCCACAGTCGCTGCACGAGGCCGCTGCCCTCACCCATCACGTCGACGACGAGTACCTCGAGGTCGCCCCGGGCCAGCAGCGCACCGTCGATGATGTCGGGCCACCCGAGGACGCAGACCGTGGCATCGGCCGGCAGGGCGCGGCACAGGCGGTCGCCGGTGGTGTCGGCCTCCATCTCCCCGACCGCCGCCTGCGCCTCGTCGCGCGGATCGGCGGCGGTGAGCATGCGGGCCGCCAGCCACACGAGGGGCCCCGAGCCGGGCTGGCGGGCGATCATCCGGCGGCATGCGGTCACCAGGCCCTGCGGATCGAACCCGAAGCTGGTCAAGGCGGCCGCGGTCTCCTCGACGAGGAGCTGTTGCGGCGCACCCGAGGATCTCGCTACGTAGCGGAGCCGCTCGATCGGATGCATCCCGACGAGGCTACCGGCCGCCGTCGGCCGCCCAGGGCCGCCCTCACGGTGCCGACCGGGCCGCAAGCCGCAGCCGGAGCTGGTTGAGAACGGTGATGGTGGTGAACTGCCGGACTCGCAGGCGATCGAACGGCCACTGCACGTGCAGCGTCTCGACGTCACCCTCCACACAGCTCGCCATCCAGACCGAGCCCGGCGGCTCGCCGTCCTGCGGGTCGGGTCCGGCCACCCCGGTCACCGCGACCGAGCAGTCGGCGTCGAGCACCCGGCACACGTTCGCCGCCATCGCGGTGACCGCTCCCTCCGACACCACCTGACCCTCCGGCACCGACAGGAGGCTCTGCTTGACGCTGGTCGCGTACGACACGATCGAGCCCTTGAACACGTCGCTGGCCCCGGCCACGTCGGTGATCCGGGCGCCGATGAGCCCGCCGGTCAGCGACTCGGCGGCGGCGAGGGTGAGGCCCTGCTCGCGGCAGAGGTCGATGACGGCCGACTCCATGGTCTCGTCGTCCACCCCGAACACGATGTCGCCCACCAGCCGTCGAACCACCACCTCCTCGTCGGCGAGCAGCGTGTCGGCCTCGGCTTCGGTCGCGGCCTTGGCGGTGAGCCGCACCTTCAGCCCCTCCCAGCCGCTGGCCAGGAAGGCGATGGTGACGCCGCCGTCGCGGTCGAGACGGTCGATCTCGCCGGCCAACAGCTCGGCCAGGCCCGACTCGGACTGGCCCCACGTGCGAAGCACCCGGCTCTTGATGACCGCGGTGATCCCGGCCCGGTCGACCAGGTCGGGCAGCACCCCACCATCGACCATCTCCTGCATCTCCCACGGCACGCCCGGGACCGCGTAGACGACCTTCTCCCCGACCGGACAGATCAGCCCGGGCGCGGTGCCCGGCATGCACGGGTTGACGGTCGCCCCGGCCGGCACGTCGGCCTGGCGGAGGTTGTTGTCGGGCATGGCCCGCCCGCGCGCCCCGAACATCGACCGGATCCGCTCGACGAGCTTCGGGTCGCGGACCAGCTCGACACCCATGACCGCGGCGATTGCGTCGCGGGTGATGTCGTCCTGGGTCGGACCGAGACCACCGCACACGATGACCGCGTCGCTGCGGGCGAGGGCCTGCTCCAGCACCGCGGTGATCCGTTCGAGGTTGTCGCCGACCTTGGTCTGGTAGTGCGAGTCGATGCCGGCCAGCGCCAGCTGCTCGCCGATCCACGACGAGTTGGTGTCGACGATCTGGCCCAGCAACAGCTCGCTCCCGACCGCGACGACCTCACAGTTCATGGCTCGACGACGGGCTCGGGGGCTCAGGAGCGGGCC
>JBFJYB010000092.1:0-8321 GCA_041622835.1 Acidimicrobiales bacterium
CGGTTCGGGGCATCTCGAGCCCGCGGCCCGAGCCGGAGCCGACGCTGGCGCCGGAGGAGCCGACGGTCGCCGATGTCACCGACCTCGCCGAAGCCCGCCGTGAGGTCGTGGTCGAGGCGGCGGCACCGCTTCCCACCCCCGAGCCGCTACCCGAGGAGCCGGCGCCTCCGGGGCTCAGCGCGGTGCAACCCGTCAACGAGCGCTCGCCGCTCGACGGGCTGACACCGCCGCCCGATACGGTCCCGTCGCCGCCGATCGTCGGGTTGCCACCCGCCGACCGCGCCTACGGGGACGATCCGGGCGCCCCGACCGAGGCGGTTCCGCTGATCGACGAGCTGCTCGGTGAGGCCGGCTCCGAAGGAGATGAGTTCCTCGACCAGCTGCGTCAGGCGGCCGACGAGCCCGAGCTCGGCCCATCCGACGTCGACGCCGATCGGGCCATGGCCGCCTTCTTCGACCAGGACGAAGAGGAGGGGCGGCGACCGCGCTTCGGCCGCCGCAACTGACCGCAGGGCCGGGCGCGAACCGCTCGCTAGTGAGGCTGCACGGGCTCGACCGCGACCTCGACGTCGGCACCCTCGATGACACCCGACACCGTGGAGGCGCGCTCTCCCAGCCCGTCGTGGGAGACCTCGACCGCCAGAACCTGGTCGGCGAGGTAGCGGTCGTGGCGGGTGACCGCCTCGGCCAACTCGTCGGGCAGGCTCACCCACACCCGGACCCGGTCGGTGACCACCAGGTCGAGCTCCTTGCGTGCCTGCTGGACGAGGCGGACGAGGTCTCGGGCGACCCCCTCGGCCCGCAGATCCTCGGTGACCTCGGTGTCGAGCGAGACGACCGCATCGTTCGACGGCAGCGCGGCGGCGGTCACCCCCTCGGGTGACTCGAGCCCGAGCTCGAACTCGCCGGGCTCGAGCACGTGGCCCGCGACCATCACCGATCCGTCGTCGGCGCTGGTCCAGTCGCCGGCCTTGGCGGCCGCGAACACGGCCTGCACGTCACCGCCGAGTCGGGGTCCGAGGAGCGCGCCGTTGGGACGCAGGACGAAGCTGGCCAGCCCGTCGAGCTGATCGGTGAGCACGACCGAGCGGACGTTGACCTCGTCGGCCAGCAGGTCGACGAACGGCTCGAGCCTGGACGTGTCGTGGCCGGCGACGGTGAGCGAGGCGAGCGGGAGCCTGACCCGCAGACCCTCGTCCTCGCGTAGGCGCAGCGCAGTGGAGGCGACCGTCCGCAGGGTGTCCATCGCCGAGACCAGGTCGGGGTCCGACGGGAAGCTGTCGGGATCGGGCCAGTCGGTGAGGTGCACGCTGCGGTCGCCGGTCAGCCCGCGGTAGATCTCCTCCATGATCATGGGGAGGAAGGGGGCCGCCACCTGGGTCAAGGTGGTGAGCACGGTGTAGAGCGTGTCGTAGGCGCTCTGCTTGTCGGCGTCGTCCACCGGTGACGCCGGTGACCAGAACCGGTCGCGGCTGCGCCGGATGTACCAGTTGTTCAGCGCGTCGATGAAGGCGTGGATCTCGGCGGCCGCGCCGGGGAGGTCGTAGGCGTCCATGCGGTCGGTGACCGCCACGATCAGCTCCCGCGTCTTGGCGAGAAGGTAGCGGTCGAGGGTGTTGTCGGAGCTGCTGCGGCGCTCGGCCGAGTAGCCGTCGACGTTGGCGTACAGCGTGAAGAAGTAATAGGCGTTCCAGATCGGGTTGAGGACCTGGCGGACGACGTCGTCGACACCGCTGGCGTCGAGGCGGAGATCGCCACCCCGCACGATCGGGGCCGCCATGAGGTACCAGCGGAGCGAGTCGGAGCCGTGGGTCGCGAACAGCTCCTCGGGCTCCGGGAAGTTGCGGAGCTTCTTCGAGAGCTTCTGACCGTCGGCTGCGAGCAGGATCCCGTGGCAGATCACGTTGTCGAACGCCGGCTTGTCGAACAGCGCGCCGGCGAGGACGTGCAGCGTGTAGAACCACCCACGTGTCTGGTTGATGTACTCGACGATGAAGTCGGCGGGGAAGTGGCTCTCGAACCACTCCTTGTTCTCGAACGGGTAGTGGATCTGGGCGAAGGGCATCGAGCCCGACTCGAACCAGCAGTCGAGCACCTCGGGAACCCGTCGCATCGTGGCCCTCCCGCTCGGATCGTCCGGGTTCGGGCGGACGAGCTCGTCGATGCGCGGGCGGTGGAGGTCGTCGGGTCGGGTGCCGAAGTCGCGCTCGAGCTCGTCGAGGCTGCCGTAGACGTCGACGCGCGGGAAGGCCGGATCGTCGCTCTTCCACACCGGCAGAGGCGAGCCCCAGAACCGGTTGCGGCTGATCGACCAGTCGCGGGCCCCCTCGAGCCACATGCCGAAGCGTCCGTCGCGGACGTGGTTCGGCACCCAGTTGACCTGCTGGTTCAGCTCGAGCAGCCGCTCGCGGATGGCGGTGACCTTCACGAACCAGCCCGAGATGGCCCGGTAGATGATGGGCTCGTCGGTCCGCCAGCAGTGCGGGTAGTTGTGGGTGTAGGAGTCGTGGCGGACCAGCCGGCCGGCGTCCTTCAGGTCGGCGATGATCCCCGCGTTGGCCTCGAGCACGTTCTGGCCCGCCCACTCGACCACGTCGTCGGTGAAGCGGCCCCGGTCGTCGACCGGGACCACGATCCCGAGCCCGTGCGCCTCGCCGATGCGCTGGTCCTCCTCACCGAAGCCGGGCGCGGTGTGGACCACGCCGGTCCCCTCGACGGTGTCGACGAAGTCGTCGGTGAGGATGCGGAAGGCCCGATCGCGATGACTCTCGGCGAAGTAGGGGAAGAGGGGGACGTAGCGGCGGCCGGCCAGCTCGGCGCCCCGGACGACGCCGTGGAGCTCACCGCCCCCGAGCTGCGGCTCGTACTTGGCGACGGTCTCGGCACCGAGGAGGTAGTAGACGCCGTCGGTTTCGACGACGGCGTACTCGATCTCGGGTCCGACGACCAGGGCCAGGTTCGAGGGCAGGGTCCACGGGGTGGTGGTCCACGCCAGCAGCCTCATCGGTCCCGGATCGCCGGGCTCGGGCTCGAGGTCGAACGCCACGGTGATGGCCGGGTCCTGGCGCGGGCGGGTCGAGTCGTCCAGGCGGATCTCGAAGTTGGACAGCACCGTCTCGGCCGCCCACGAGTAGGGGACGACGCGGTACGCCTCGTAGATCAGGCCCCGGTCGTACAGCTCCTTGAACGCCCACATGACCGACTCCATGTACGAGAGGTCCATGGTCTTGTAGTCGTTCTCGAAGTCGACCCAGCGAGCCATGCGGGTGACGGTCTGCTCCCATTCGCCGGTGTACTTCAGCACTGCCGATCGGCAGTAGTCGTTGAACCGGTCGATGCCGTACTCGATGATGTCGGCTCGGCTCGAGACGGGCAGCTCCTTCTCGGCCTCCATCTCGGCCGGGAGGCCGTGGCAGTCCCAACCGAACCGCCGTTCGACGCGCTTGCCTCGCATGGTCTCGTACCGAGGCACGACGTCCTTGACGTAGCCGGTGAGGAGGTGGCCGTGGTGAGGTAGGCCGTTGGCGAACGGGGGTCCGTCGTAGAAGACGTACTCGTCGTCGAGCGGCCGGGCCTCGACCGACGCCGCGAAGGTGCCGTCGGCGGCCCAGAGGTCGAGGATCGCCCGCTCGATGGCGGGGAAGTTCGGCTTCTGGGCCACGTCGGAATAGGGACGGCCGGTCGCGTCGTTGCTCACGGGTACCTCGGTGTCAGGCTGAGCCGAAAAGGCTACCGCCTCGGCGGACGGCCCGAGCGAGGGTCTGCCGGCAGCGAGGACGACACCACTACACTGGCGCACTGCTTCGGCCCCCTGAGCCGGACGCGGGCCCTCCTACCCCGGATCGGAGCTTGATGATGGCGAGAGCGACCAACCGCGCGACTCGGGCGGCGTCGGCCGACAAGGTTCCTGCCAAGAAGCCCGCGGCCAAGAAGCCCGCGGCCAAGAAGCCCGCGGCCAAGAAGCCCGCGGCGAAGAAGGCTCCGGCGAAGAAGGCCCCGGCCAGGAAGGCTCCGGCCAGGAAGGCCCCGGCCAAGAAGCCCGCGGCGAAGAAGGCTCCAGCAAGAAGGGCTCCGGCCACGAAGGCGCCGGCCAAGAAGCCCGCAGCGAAGAAGGCGCCGGCCAAGAAGGCTCCGGCCAAGAAGGGCCGTGGGGCGCGAAAGGCCACCTTCGACAAGAAGTTCCTCGACCAGCAGCGGGACCAGCTCCTGGCCGAGCGAGCCCGCTACCTGGCCTCGGCCGACAGCCTCGAAGCCGAAGCCGACGCGCTGGTCGAGAGCCGCGAGCCGGGCGACGTGCAGTTCGACGAGGAGAGCGGTGAGGGCGACACGCTGGCGGTGGAACGCGAGCGTGACCTCGCCCTCAGCGCCCACGCCCGCGCCGCGGTCGACCAGATCGACGCCGCCCTCCGCCGCATCGAGACCGGTGCCTACGGGATCTGCCAGGTCTCGGGCCTCCCGATCCCCAAGGAACGTCTGCGCGCCATCCCCTGGGCCGCCGAGCGTGTCGAGTACAAGGCCGGCGGGCTCGGCCGCCGCTGACGGGTCCTGCGTGGGCTCGGCCGATCCCGCCCCCACGCGCCAGACCGAGCGACCTGCCCGTCGCCAACTCCAGTGGTTGGTCACGACGGCCGTGATCGTCCTGGCCGCCGACCAGCTCACCAAATGGTGGGCGGTGAGCGAGCTCGGTGACGGTCGAACCATCGACCTCATCGGCAGCTTGCGGCTCAACCTCGTGTACAACACGGGCAGCGCCTTCAGCATCGGGGCCAGCCTCGGTCCGTGGATCGGGCTGGCCGCGGTCGCCGCGGTGGTCGCCATCGGCGTTCTCGGCCATCGAGCGCCGTCACTTCCAATCGCTGCCGCCCTGGGTCTGGTGCTCGGCGGCGCGCTCGGCAACCTGGGCGACCGCCTCTTCCGGGACGCCGACGGGTTGCTCGGCGGCCGCGTGGTCGACTTCGTCGACCTCCAGTGGTGGCCGGTCTTCAACGTTGCCGACTCGGCCATCGTCCTCGGCGGCCTGGCCCTGCTCGTGCTGAGCACCCGCTCCGGCCCACAGCCGTGATCGAGGTCGTCCCGTCCGCCCTCGACGGCGAGCGGGTCGACCGGTTCGTCTCGCTGCTGCTCGGGTGCAGCCGTTCGGTGGCGGCCGACTACGTCGACCGCGGCGCGGTCTCCGTCAACGGCCACCGGGTCGAACGGAGCTCGCATCGACTGGCCGAGGGCGACCGGGTCGATCTCGCCGCCGCTCCCGTCGAGGCGCCCTCGTCGCTCGAGCCCGACCCGTCGGTCGTGTTCGACATCGTCCACGCCGACGACGACGTGGTGGTCGTCGACAAGCCCGCCGGCCTGGTCGTCCATCCCGGTGCCGGCCATCGCACCGGCACGATGGTCCACGGCCTGCTCGCCCGGTTCCCCGAGATCGCCGGCGTCGGCGAGCCGGATCGACCCGGCATCGTCCACCGGCTCGACCGGGGGACCTCCGGGCTCGTGATGGTGGCGCGGTCCGAGACGGCTCGGGAGTCGCTGGTCGGCCAGCTCAGCGCCCGAACGGTGCAGCGCCGGTACTGGGCCCTCGCCGCCGGTCACTTCGACACCGACGAGGGCACGATCGACGCGCCGATCGGGCGCTCTCGCCGGCGCCGGACCTACATGGCGGTCACCGCCGACGGCCGGGCCTCACGCACCAGCTACGCCGTCATCGAGCGCTATCCCGGGCCCGACGAGGTCACCGAGCTCCACTGTCGGCTCGAGACCGGCCGAACCCACCAGATACGCGTGCACCTCGCGGCCATCGGCCACCCCGTCGTGGGCGATGCTCGCTACGGCGGCGGCGCACCCGACATCGGGCTCGACCGGCCGGCCCTGCATGCGGCCGAGCTGGGCTTCCAGCACCCGCGCTCGGGCCGTGCCCTGCGGTTCGACTCGCCGCTCCCCGACGACCTCGAGCGGGCCAGGGCCGCCCTGAGATCTCGCTGAGCGCGAGACCGCACCGGCTGCACCGGCTGGCTGCGCCGGCCGGCGGTCAGTCGGGCCAGGCCTGGTTGCCTCGGGCCATGGCGGCGATGTCGGCCAGCGTGTAGGAGTCGAGCAGCTTTCGCATGTGGCCGCCCACGCTGTCCCAGATGGCGAGCAGCACGCACTGGCCCTCGTGATCGCAGGCGCCGTCCTGGTGCGGCTGTCCGAAGTCGCCGGCCACGATCGGTCCGTCGACCGCGCTCACGATCTCACTCAGGCGGATGTCGCTCGGGTCCCTCGCCAGCACGTAGCCCCCGCCGACGCCCCGCTTCGACCTGACCAGCCCGGCCCCCTTCAGGGCCAGCAGGATCTGCTCGAGGTAGGGCTGGGGGAGCGCGGTGCGCTCGGCGATGTCGCGGACCGACGTGGGAGTGCTGGCCGACGGGGACCTGTCGGTCTCGGCGTGCAGCGCCAGCGAGAGCAGCGCACGACTGGCGTAGTCGCCCCGGGTGGAGACCTTCACTCCCCACAGCGTAGAACGCATCGGGTGGCGGAGGCGCACGCTGGCCTCCAGACTGGACGCTGCCCATGTCGCCCGCCCGCTCACCCGTGATTCCCGATTACGGCGGCGCGTGCATCTCCAACATCGTCCCTGCGCTGCTGCACCATCCGGCGGCCGGAGCCGGCTGGATGCCGCACATCGCGCTCGAGGCCGAGCAGGTCGTGTTGCTGGTGCTCGACGGGCTCGGTTGGGAACAGCTCCAGGTCCGTCTCTCGGTCGCGCCGGCTCTGGCCTCGATGACGGGCCGGTCGATCACGACCGTGGCCCCGTCGACGACCGCCAGCGCGCTGACGTCGATGGTGACCGGTGTGCCGCCCGGCGAGCACGGTGTCGTCGGCTACCGGATCCGGACCGGCGGCGAAGTCCTCAACGTCCTGCGGTGGAGCACCGCCTCGGGCGACGCCCGGGATCGCATCCTGCCCGCCGACTTCCAGAAGGTGCCGGCCTTCCTGGGTCTGCGCCCCGCCGTCGTCACGCGCGCCGAGTTCCGCGGGTCCGGCTTCACCGCCGCCCACCTCGCCGACACCCGCATCGTGCCCTACCGGATGGCCTCGACGCTCGTGACCGAAGCGGCACGCCTCGCCGACGACGGCGAGCGCTTCGTCTACGCCTACTACGACGGGATCGACAAGGTCGGCCACGAGTACGGGCTCGGCGTCCACTACGAGGCCGAGCTGCGGGCCGCCGACCGGATCGTCGCCGATCTGCTCGACAGGCTGGCCCCCGAGGTCACGTTGGTGGTCACCGCCGATCACGGCCAGGTCCATGTCGGCGACCGGGTCCTCGAGCTCCACGCCGACGTCACCCCGATGGTCGCCGCGCAGTCGGGGGAGGCCCGCTTCCGGTGGCTGCACGCCAGGCCCGGGACGGAACGAGGGCTGGCCGACGCGGCCGAAGCCTGTCACGGCGACACGGCATGGGTCGTCACCCGTGAACAGGTGGTGGAGGAGGGCTGGTTCGGGGTCGTGGTGACCGATGCCGCGTTCGACCGGCTCGGCGACGTCGCGCTGGTCGCCCGTGAGGACGTCGCCTTCCAGGAGGCCGCCGACACCGGGTCGTTGAAGCTGATCGGCCGGCACGGCTCGCTCACCTCGGCCGAGATGCTGGTGCCGCTTCTCGCCGCCCGTGGGTCGGGTGCCCGCTCCCGACGGTAGCGTTGGACGCCCAGCCGTCGTCGAGGGGCCAGCCGTGTCCGACACCACAGACACCACATCCACCACCGCCGAGCCGGTCGAGCACGCCGAGCTGATCGAGCCCGAGCCGGACGCGCCCGAGGACGACGCCGAAGCCGGGTCACACGAGTCGATCGAGCAGCCGGCCAAGGTGATGCGGGTCGGCGCCATGCTCCGCCAGCTCCTCGAGGAGCTTCGCGAGGCCAGCCTCGACGAGCAGAGTCGCGACCGCCTGCGTGACATCTACGAGACCTCGGTGGTCGAGCTCGGCTCGGCCCTGTCGCCGGACCTCCGTGCGGAGCTGGGTCGCCTGGCCCTCCCGTTCACCGACGACGACGTGCCGTCCGAGGCCGAGATCCGCGTGGCGAAGGCCCAGCTCGTCGGCTGGCTCGAGGGCCTGATCCAGGGCATCCAGGCGACGCTGTTCGCCCAGCAGATGGCGGCCCAGCAGCAGCTGGCCAACATGCGCTCGGGCCTGCCGCCCGGGCGCCCCCCGGGCGCGATCCAACCCGGCGCCCAGCCACCCGACGCTGCCGCCGACACCCGCCCCGGCACGTATCTGTAGCTGCCTGCTCGCGCCCTTCGGGCGCTCCCGACGGCAGATGCTGGCGCTTCGTCCCGGCCGGCGCCGC
>JBFJYB010000093.1:0-8267 GCA_041622835.1 Acidimicrobiales bacterium
CACATCGTGGACATCGGGCGCCTCGACGAGCTGTCCGGATTGCGCGAGCACGACGGTGGGGTCGCCATCGGGGCCCTGGTCCGCCACGTCGAGGTCGAGGAGTCCGACCTGGTTGCCGAGTCGGCTCCGGTGCTGGCCGAGGCCATGCCCTACATCGGGCACCGGCCCATCCGCAGCCGGGGCACGGTCTGCGGCAGCCTGGCCCACGCCGACCCGGCGGCCGAGCTCCCGGCGGTAGCGGTGGCACTCGACGCGACGTTCGTCGCGAAGAGTGCCGCCGGTGAACGCATCATCCCCGCTGCCGACTTCTTCGTGTCCTACCTCACCTCGGCACTGGCCGACGACGAGCTGCTCACCGAGGTCCGGTTCCCGGCCTGGGCGGCCACCGCCGGCGGCTCGGTGCAGGAGCTCAGCCGGCGCCACGGCGACTACGCGCTGGTCGGGCTGGTCGTCGCCATCGACACCGGCGGCGAGGGCGGCACGATCTCGCGGGCTGCGCTCGCCTTCCTCGGTGCGGGGCCGACCCCGGTTCGGGTGGCCGAGGCCGAGGCGGCGCTGCTGGGCGCCCGTCCCGGCACCGGCCCGTTCGAGGAAGCGGCACGGCTGGTGAGCGAGCACCTCGACCCGCCCGCGGACAACCACGGCAGCGCGGCCTACCGGCGCCACGTCGCCGGCGTCCTCACCGCCCGCGGCCTCGACGCGGCCGCCGCCAAGATCGGAGTGCCGGCATGACCACCGTCGAACGTGGCGGCGACCTCGCTCTCGCCCTCACCGTCAACGGCGTCGAGGTGGCCGCGACGGTCGAGGTGCGGCGGACGCTGTCGGACTTCCTGCGTGACGACCTCGGTTTGACCGGCACCCACCTCGGGTGCGAGCACGGCGTGTGCGGCGCCTGCACGGTCGTGCTCGACGGCCGGCCCGTCCGCTCGTGCCTGCTGCTGGCGGCCCAGGCCGACGGGGCCGACGTGACGACGATCGAGGGCATGGCCGAGGGCGACGCGCTGCACCCGATCCAGCAGGCGCTGCACGACGCCCACGGGTTCCAGTGCGCCTTCTGCGCGCCGGGGTTCCTGCTGACCGCGCTGTGCCTGCTCGAGACCAACCCGTCGCCCACCCGCGACGAGATCCGTGAGGAGCTGTCGGGCAACCTGTGCCGCTGCACCGGCTATGCCTCGATCATCGACGGCGTCGAGGCGGCGGTGGCGCTCGTGAAGCCGCCCACCCCCGACGAGCCCCACGCCCCGAACGAGGAGGACAGCGATGCGTGAGGCGATCGCCGGCAAGCTCGTCGGCTCGAGCGTGAAGCGGGTCGAGGATCCCCGACTGCTGACCGGGAACGGCCGGTACGTCGGCGACGTCTCCCCCGACGGCGTCACCCATGCCGCCTTCGTGCGGAGCCCGCTCCCGCACGCCCACATCCGCAGCGTCGACACCAGCAGGGCGACGGCCATGCCCGGCGTGCTGGCCGTGCTCACTGGCGCCGACATGGTGGAGCTGACCAACCCGTTCCTCTCCTTCTTCTTCCTCGACGGCCTCTACACGCCGCTGTACTGGGCGCTGGCCACCGACCGCGTGCGGATGGTGGGCGACCCGGTCGCCATCGTGGTCGCCGAGTCCCGCTACCTCGCCGAGGACGCCGCCCAGCTCGTCGAGGTCGACTACGACCCGATCGAGCCGGTGGCGACCATGGAGCAGGCGGCCGACCCGGCATCGGAGCCGATCTGGCCCGGCGCCGGCGGCAACGTGCTCTACGAGGGCATCGACACCTTCGGCGACGTCGATGCGGTCTTCGCCTCGGCCGACCGGGTCATCCGCGAGCGCTTCGACAGCCACCGCCAGTCGAACCAGCCCATGGAGACGCGGGGCTCGATCGCCGAGATCGACCGCGAGGCCGGCGAGCTGATCTTCCACTCGGCGACGCAGTCGAGCCATGTCCTCAAGTGGACGCTGGCCATGGTCACCGGCAAGCAGCCGGTCTGGCGGTCGCTGCGCGACCTGGCCGGTCAGCGGGACAAGCTCAAGCGGTTCGCCGTTGCGGCCAAGGAGTTCGCCACCACCAACAAGGCCGAGCTCGACAAGGGCAGCGCCAACAACGCGGTCATGGCCAAGCAGATGCTGAAGGAGCCGAGCCGCATCGTGCACCTGGCCCGGTCGATGCTCGGCCTCCTGGCCAAGGACTCGTCCCGCATCCCGGAGGTGCAGGCCGACGACATCGGCGGCGCCTTCGGCGTCAAGGGCGCCGTCGGCCGCGAGGACGCGGCGCTCTGCGCGGCGGCGCTGCACCTGGGCCGCTCGGTCAAGTGGATCGAGGATCGCAACGAGCACCTGACCATCGGCGGCCAGGCCCGCGACGAGTCGATGGACATCGAGGTCGCGGTCAACGGCGACGGCGAGATCCTCGGCTTCCGCGTGAACCTGACCATCGACCAGGGCGCCTACCCGACGTTCCCGTTCGGTGCACCGCTGTTCAGCCAGGTGATGAAGACCATGATGCCGGGCACCTACCGGCTGAAGGCGTTCCAGCTCGACACCCGGATCGTGGCGTCGAACAAGGCGAACTACGTCGCCTACCGCGGCCCTTGGTCGATCGAGACCTGGACCCGCGAGCGCATGCTCGACGTGGTCGCCCGCGAGCTGGGGATCACGCCGACCGAGATCCGGCTCCGGAACATGTACGGCCGGTCCGAGCTGCCGGCCAAGATGATCACCGGACCCACCCTCGACGTCCGGATGTCGGCCAGGGACACCCTCGAGAAGGCGATCGAGATCGCCGACCTTCCCGCCTTCGAGCAGCAGAAGGAGGCGGCCAGGGCCGAGGGCCGGTGCCTGGGCATCGGGTTCGCCACCTTCCACGAGGCGGCGCCGGGTCCGCCCGACTTCGCCGACACGGTCCTCCCCGGTGGCGGGATGCTGGGGTCGGAGCCGGCCACCACGGCACTGAACGCCGACGGGTCGGTCAGCGTGTACACCCAGCAGATGCCTCACGGCCAGGGGCACGAGACGACCTTCGCCCAAGTGGCGGCGGACGAGCTCGGCGTGCCGATCGAGTCGGTGAAGGTCGTGTTCGGCAACACCAGGGTCACGCCGTTCGGGATCATGGGCACCGGCGGCTCCCGCGCCAGCAGCATGCTCGGAGGTGCGGTCACCTACTCGGCCCGGGACCTCCGCCAGCAGATCCTCGACCACGCGTCCACGCTCCTGGAGGCATCGGTCGACGATCTCGAGATCACCGACGGTCAGGTACACGTGCGCGGCGTACCGGCCATCACCGTCTCGCTGGCCGACGTCGCCGCCGACGCCGGCGAGCCGCTCCGGGGCACCGACACCTTCGACGGCGGCGAGGGGGGTTGGTCCCAGGCCACCCACGTGTGCTGGGTCGACGTCGACCTCGAGACCGGCTTCGTCCGGATCCCCCGCTACGTGGTGGTCGAGGACTGCGGCGAGCTGATCAACCCCGCCATCGTCGAGGGCCAGGTTCGGGGCGGGGTCGCCCAGGGCATCGGAGCCGTGCTCTACGAGAAGGCGACCTACGACGACCAGGCCCAGTTCCAGGCCGGGACGTTCATGGACTACCTGATCCCGACCTCGATGGAGATCCCCGAGATCGAGATCCACCACGTCGAGACGCCGAGCGACGTCGAGGCCAACTACCGGGGCGTCGGTGAGGGCGGGATGCTCGGCGCGCCTCCGGCCATCACCAACGCCGTCGAGGACGCCCTCGCCCACCTCGGGGTCCGCATCACCGAGCAGCACCTGCCACCAACCAGGATCCTCGAGCTGGCCGGCGTCATCTGACCCCCGCCTCGTCGGACCGGCAGGAGTGTCAAGCTGTCGAGATGACCGAGCCGAATCCCGCCAGTGATCACACGGTCGCCGCCAACGCCCGGGTCGCGGCGACGCTGCCCCTCGACGACCCGGCCGACTTCGAGCGGGCCACCCGTGGGCAGGTCGCCACCCACCCCACTGGCGTGATCGAGCGGGCCGACGGCCGGGCCGCCTGGGACGTCAACGCCCACGACTTCGTACGCGAGCAGGACGACGCGCCCGACACCGTGAACCCGAGCCTGTGGCGGCAGGCCAGGCTCAACGCCATCCACGGCCTGTTCGAGGTGACCGACGGGGTGTGGCAGGCGCGGGGCTACGACATCTCCAACGTCACCTTCCTGGCCGGCGACGAGGGCTGGCTGGTCATCGACCCCCTCACGTCGACCGAGACCGCGGCTGCGTGCCTCGAGCTGGCCAACCGCCACCTCGGCGAGCGCCCGGTCCGAGCCGTGATCTACACCCACAGCCACGCCGACCACTTCGGCGGGGTCCTCGGTGTGGTCGACCCGGCCGACGTCGCAGCCGGCGACGTCGAGATCGTGGCGCCCGACGGCTTCATGCGCGAGGCGGTGAGCGAGAACGTGATCGCCGGACCGGCGATGGCGCGCCGGGCCACCTACATGTTCGGCCCGCTCCTGCCGCCGGGCCCGACCGGGCACGTCGACGCCGGGCTGGGCAAGACGACGCCGCGAGGCTCGATCGGGCTGATCCCGCCGACGGTCGAGATCGACGTGACCGGCACCGAGATGGTGCTCGACGGCATCCGCGTGGTCTTCCAGAACACGCCGGGGACCGAGGCGCCGGCCGAGATGAACTTCCACTTCCCGGACAAGCGGCTGCTGTGCATGGCCGAGAACTGCAGCCACAACATGCACAACCTGTACACGCCGCGCGGCGCCCAGGTGCGGGATGCGCTGGTGTGGAGCAAGTACATCAACGAGGCCATCGAGCTGTTCGCCGACGACACCGACGTGCTGTTCGCCAGCCACCACTGGCCGCGGTTCGACGCCGACGACGCCCGCCAGTTCCTCGTGAAGCAGCGCGACGTCTACCGCTGGCTCCACGACCAGACCATGCGGCTCGCCAACCACGGCTTCACCGCCGTCGAGATCGCCGAGCAGCTCGAGCTGTCACCGGAGTTCGCGGCCGAGTTCCACACCCGCGGCTACTACGGGACGGTCAGCCACAACGTCAAGGCGGTGTACCAGCGCTACTTGGGCTGGTTCGACGGCAACCCGGCCAACCTCCACCCCCTACCGCCCGAGGACGCCGGCCGGAAGTACGTCGAGTTCATGGGCGGCGCCGACCGACTGCTCGCCCGGGCCCGCGACGCGTACGAGGCCGGCGAGTACCGCTGGGTCGCCCAGGTGGTCAACCACCTGGTGTTCGCCGAGCCTGACAACGACGACGCCAAGGGGCTCCAGGCCGACGCCCTCGAGCAGATGGGCTACCAGGCCGAGTCGGGGCCGTGGCGCAACTTCTACCTGATGGGCGCCCGCGAGCTGCGGCACGGCCTGCCCGACCTCCCGCCCATGGTGCAGCGCGGCCTGCTCGACGCCCTGACCGTCGAGCAGCTGTTCGACGCCATCGGCGTACGGTTGAACGGCGAGGCCGTCCACGGCAAGACCGTGACCGTCAACTGGCGGTTCACCGACATCGGCGAGGATCACGTCCTCGGCCTCCAGAACTCGACGCTGCACCACACGCCCGGCCGGCACGCAACCGACGCCGACGCCACCATCACGCTCACCAAGCAGGTGTTCACCGCGCTCATGGCCGAGGTCACCGACTTCGCCACCGAGATGGCGGCGGGCAACGTCCAGATCGACGGCACCCCCGAGAAGCTGCTCGACATCTTCGGCGCGCTCGACCAGTTCCCACGCGTGTTCCCGATCGTGACCCCGTGAGCGAACGGCTCGTCACCGAGCTGCGGGCCGCGCTCGGTGGAAGGGGAGTGCTGACCGGCGACGAGATCGAGACCGGCCTCGCCGACTGGCGTGGGATCTTCGACGGCGACGCCGTCGCCCTCGCCCGGCCGCGCTCCACCGCAGAGGTGGCCGCTGTGGTCCGGGTCTGCGGAGCCCACGACGCCGCGGTCGTCACCCAGGGGGGCAACACCGGCCTGTCGGGCGGGGCCACACCGCTCGGTCCGGGGCCGAACGTCGTGGTGTCGACGGCCCAGATGGACGCGGTCGAATCGGTCGACCCGGCCCGGTTCACCATGACCGTGCAGGCCGGCTGCACGATCGAGACGATCCAGGCCGAGGCCGCCCGGGGCGGCCGGCTGTTCGGCCCCGACTGGGGGGCGCGGGGGACTGCGACCGTCGGTGGTGCCATCGCCACCAACGCCGGCGGCGTCAACGTGCTCCGATACGGGACCATGCGCGACAACGTGCTCGGGCTCGAGGTGGTGCTGGCCGACGGCCGGGTCTGGGACGGGCTCCGAGCCCTGCGCAAGGACTCGTCGGGATACGACCTCAAGCAGCTCTTCGTCGGGTCCGAGGGCACCCTCGGCATCGTCTGCCGGGCGGTGCTGCGGCTGTTCCCGGCGGTCGAGCACGAGCAGAGCGCGCTGGCGGCGCTGGACGACATCGACCAGCTCATGGACCTGTTCGCGCTGGCGCGCCACCACGGCGAGGGCGAGATGACCGCCTTCGAGCTGGTACCGGAGATCGGCGTGGCGCGGGCCTGCTCGGTCGGAGCGGTCACCCGTCCGCTCGCCACCGGGGCCGACTGGTACGCCCTCGTGCGGTTCTCGGGCGGCCGCGGGATCACGGAGCGGATGGCCGCGTTCCTCTCCGAGGCCGCCGACCGGGGCCTCGTCACCGACGCCGCCGTCGCGGGATCGCCGGCCCAGGAACGCAACCTCTGGGAGCTCCGCGACGAGCTCTCCCCCGCCGGGCGGTTCGAGCACCAGGCCGAGTCGCTCAAGCTCGACGCCGCCGTCCCGATCGACCGCATCGGCGAGTACCACCGCCGCATCGTCGAGACCGTTGCTGCGATGGCGCCCGATGCCGTGCCCTACACGTTCGGCCACGTGGGTGACGGCAACATCCACGTGTACGTCTTCCCGCCCACCGACGGACCGCTGGCGAACCGAACGGAGCTGACCGCGGCGATCGACTCGCTCACGTGGGAGCTGGGCGGCACGATCAGCGCCGAGCACGGCATCGGCGTCGAGCTCCGCGACCGCATCCGGGGCCAGAAGCCGCCCATCGAGCTCGAGCTGATGCGGTCGGTCAAGAAGATGCTCGACCCCGACGGCCGGCTCAACCCGGGTGTCGTGCTCGCGCCGGCCTACGATCCACCGCCGTGAACACGGTCGCCGACCTCGTGATCGACGCCCTGCGCAAGCTGGGGATCGACACGCTGTTCTGCGTCCCGGGCGTGCAGAACGACGACTTCTTCGACCGGATGGTCGATGCCCGGGACATCCGTCCCGTCGTCGCCCGCCACGAGCAGGGCGCGGCATACATGGCGATGGGCTACGCCCAGGCGACCGGGCGGCCGGCCGCGTGCAGCGTCGTCCCGGGGCCCGGGATGCTCAACGCCGCGGCCGGGCTGACCAGCGCCTACTGGGGCAACGCCCGCGTTCTGGCCCTCGTCGGGCAGCTCCACACCTGGGCGATCGGGCGGGCGTGGGGGGTCCTGCACGACCTGCCCGACCAGACCGCCATCCTCCGCCAGCTCACCAAGCACAGCGAGCTGGTCACCGACCCGGCCGCCGCCGCCGGCCAGATCCAGGCCGCGATCGACGCGCTGGTGTCGGATCGCCCCCGGCCGGTCAGCATCGAGGTGCCGGTCGACGTGTGGGCCCAGCCGGCCGAGCCGACGCTCGTCGCTCCGACAGCCGAGATGCCGGCGCTCGACACCGACGCCGTGGGCCGGGCGGTGGCCGTCCTGGCCGAGGCCGAGCGCCCCCTGGTGGTCGTGGGTGGAGGCGCACAGGATGCGGCGTCGGCCGTGAGCGAGCTGATCGACGCGTTCCAGGCGCCGGTCACCACCCGCCGGATGGGGCACGGCGTGGTCCCGACCGCCCACCCGCTGTTCGTGCCGCTGCCGGTCGGGCGTGACCTGTGGCGCGACGCCGACGTGGTGCTGGCCGTCGGCACCCGGCTCGAGTTCCCGCTGCTGCACTGGGGGGCCGACGAGGACCTCACCATCGTCAAGATCGACATCGACGCCGACGAGCTCGACCGGCACGGCTTGACGGGCATCGGCATCCACGGCGACGCGGCCGACGCCTGCCGGGCCCTGGCCGACGGCATCGGTCGCCGGGCCGAGCGCCCGGGCCTTCTGGCCGATCTCGACGCCCGGCGGCGAGCGTTCCAGGACGAGATCTCCTACCTCCAGCCCCAGCTCGACTACCTCGCCGCCATCCGCGACGTGTTGCCCGACGACGGCGTGATCGTCGAGGACGTCACCCAGATCGGCTTCGCGGC
>JBFJYB010000094.1:0-8253 GCA_041622835.1 Acidimicrobiales bacterium
ACCGGCAGCACCCGCAACGCCCGAGCCTCCTTGGCCCGAGCCGCCGCCTCCGACGGCGACAACTTCGCCACATGCCGCACCATCACCTTGGCGCTGAAATGCCCGTCCCGCCGATGCAGCCCCCGCCGGTCGATCACATCCAGCGCCTCGACCCGCAGAGCATCGGCCTTGCGGCCGATCGACTCGACCTTCTCGATCAGCGCGATGGCCTCGTCCTCGTCCGCAGGATCCAACCCGGCCGCCAACAGCTCGTCGAGCTCGCTCGAGATCCTGGCCAACGCCTCCATGACCCCCACCCTACGAACAGGGTGTGACAGCGTACGCCCAGGTCAGCGGGTGGTTTCGCTACCCGCCCTCGAACAGCTTGCGGCGGCGGCTCCAGGCCTTGCCCATCGACACGCACATCTCGTACTGGGCGACCGCCTCGTCCCGGGCGACGCCGTCGACGCGGCGCGAGATCGCCAGTGCACTGAACCCGGCGCCTCGGAAGTAGGGGCCGAACAGGGCCGCCGTGAAGACGCCTTCCGGGTCGGCGGCGGCTGCCACCGCCGGCTCCCACCAACCCGGCGGCGGGTCGAGCGCCGGGAGGCCGGCGTCGGTCAGGGCGGCCAGTGCCGCCTCGTCGTACTGGCGGTCGGCGAAGTCACGGCTGGTCCGGCGGTAGAGCTCCGACCCGTCGGGTCCGACGACGAACACCACGGGGATCGCGATGCCGCCCCGATCATCGGGGTCGAACGCGTCGAAGCGCTTCAGCCAGGCGTCCCCGCCGGGGTCGGACACCAGCGGGAACGGCAGGTGCCACCTCGCCGCCAGCGCCGCGTTGCGTTCGGGCGGGTCGACGTTGACCACGACCACCTCTCCCCCGGCCGCGTGGATGTCGTCGAGGGCGTTGGCCAGCTTCACGAGCTGGCCGCAGCACCACGGTCACCAGTCGCCCCGGGTCGTCACGAAGACGAGCGCCCCGTCGGCGCGCCGCAGGGCGAGGAGATCGGACAGTTGGGCCACACCGAGACCGTAGGTCCAAACTGGCGCCATGAGCACCCGATCCGCCCGGTTCCGAGGCTGGGGTCCCGAGGCGCTCGAGTTCTTCGAGCGGCTGGAAGCCGACAACACCCGAACGTTCTGGAGCGACAACCGCGCCACCTACGAGGAGGCGGTGCGGGCGCCCATGGAGGCGCTGTCGGACGAGGTCGCCCAGGAGTTCGGCGAGCTGCACATCTTCCGGCCGTACCGCGACGTTCGGTTCAGCCGGGACAAGACGCCGTACAAGACCCACATCGGTGCGGTGACCGAGTCGGAGGAGGGGGCGCTGTACTACGTGCAGCTCTCCGCCGCTGGGCTGATGGCTGCGTCGGGATACCACCAGATGAGCCGGGACCAGGTCGAGCGGTTTCGCACCGCAGTGGACGACGAGCGCACCGGGCCCGAGCTGGTCGAGATCATGACGGGCCTCCGACGAGGCTTCGAGGTCGGAGGCGAAGAGCTCAAGACCGCGCCCCGCGGCTACCGGCGGGACCATCCCCGGGTGCAGTATCTCCGCCACAAGGGCCTCACGATCGCGAGGTCGTGGGAACCGGCGTCCTGGTTCTCGACGGCGCGAGCCCGGACCAACATCGTGGGCGCCTGGCGCGCCGCCGACCCGGTCAACGCCTGGCTCAACGCCAACGTCGGCCCCAGCACCGAGCCGCCCTACCCACTGGCGCAGCAGTAGTCCGCTGGGCCGCCCCCGCCCCACGCGGTACGCCTGGTCGGCGGCGCCAGGTCCGAGTACCATGGGCGCCTCAGGCGAGCGGGGGGGTTCATCATGGCCGACGCCTCGAACGGTGGGAACAACGGGGACGAGAAGACCTTCGATCCGGTGCTCTCCGTGATCCTGGCTACATACATGTTCCTCGTCGGCGCCGCCCTCGTGTACATGCTCATCGTCTTCTGGCGTGCGGTGCCCGATCCGGATGAGACCGTTGCGGTCGTGACGTCAGACGAGCTCGACGAAGCCGGTGGAGACCTGGCCATGGCGGCCGAGGACGCGGCGATGCTCACGACGCCCGCCGAGGCTCAGGAGGTCTTCATCTTCGGCGGTCACTGGACTCCCGGCCCCGACGTCGTGCTCCTGCTCCTCGTCATCATCGGCGGAGCTCTCGGAGCGTTGGCCTACGCCATACGTGGCTTCTCTCGCCACCACGGACTCCAGGACTACGACGACAGCTGGAACTGGTGGTACGTCTTCAAGATGCCGGTCGGCTCGATCCTGGCGCTCGGTGTGTACTTCATCCTGCGGGGTGGCCTGGTGTCGGTGAACACCGAAGCCAGCGAGATCAACGCCTATGGCGTCGTGGGGCTGGCCTTCATCGTCGGCTTCGCGACCAAGGAGATCGCGGAATGGATACATGCCATCGCCAGCCGGATCTTCGCCACCGATCCCATCGAGGAGGACGAGGACGACGACGACGGCGGCGGGATCGCGAACGCGACCGAGCAGGCCGAAGCCGCCCGCGAACGAGCCGACGCGGCGGCCGCGCTCGCGGCCGAGCAGCAGGCCGAGGCCGCCAGGCTCCGGCAGCTTGCCGATGAGGCCAAGGCGGCGCTCAACGCCCAGCCCGCCGACTCGGCTCTGAAGGCCGCGTTCGACCAGGCCGATGCGGCGGCCAGCGCAGCCGAGGAGGCGCAGGCGTCGGCCGATGCCGATGCCGCGCGGCTGGAAGACGAGGCCAAGGGGCTGGAGGAGAAGGCAGCCGGGGCGGCGTCGGCCGCAGCAGCCCCCGAGTAGGCGGCAACAACCACCGAGCCGACTGCCCTCGGCACTCGGCGGAAAGATGCACATTCCGCCGTCAGGAGCGACACGGAGTGTCGCGAGTAGGCGGCAACAATAGAGCCCTAGGTCCCTGGGCCGGCCTCCCATTTGTCCGTACAAATAGGGTGTGGAGCCGGACACCGTGGCGACCTTCTTCGCCCTCATCCTGATCGGCGGCATCGTCGCGGTGACGGCGGTGGTCGTGGCGGGGCGGGCGAGCCGGGTCGCGGTGGCGCCGGTGAGCCTGCCGTTGGCTGCGCTGGTCGCCTCGGCCTCGACGGCGGCCAGCCTCTACTTCTCCGAGGTGGCCGACTTCGTGCCGTGCGAGATGTGCTGGTACCAGCGGATCGCCATGTACCCGCTGGGGGCCATCCTCGCCCTCGCCGCCATCCGCCGTGACGTCGACGTCGCCCGCTACGTGCTCCCCATCGCCGGCGTCGGGGCCGGGCTGTCGACCTACCACGTCCAGCTACAGCTCTTCCCCGACCAGGCGACGTCGTGCTCGCTGAGCGCGCCGTGCACGGCCAAGTGGGTCGAGGCTCTCGGCTTCGCCACCATCCCGGTCATGACCCTGATGTCGTTCGCGCTGATCATCGCGCTGACGACGCTCGCGTTCCGCTCGACCCCGGCATCCCCATGAACAACCCCAGAGAGGTCCTCCCATGAGCAACCGGCCCGGCCGCAAGATGGCCAGAGCCCAGGCCCGTCGGCGTCCCCCGGCGCTCGCCGATCGCCCCAGCTGGATGAACCCGGCGGTTCTCGTCGGCATCGGGCTGGTCGTCATCGTGGCCCTGGCCGCCGTGATCGCCTTCGCGATCACCGGCGACGAGGACGCGACCACGCCGGTCGCCTCGGGGCCCCAGGTCGCCCCGTTCGACGACCTGGTCATCGAGGGCACCTCGCTCCCCCAGATGCCCGAGAACGCCGCCGATGCGGCCCTCGGTCTCCCGGCGCCGGCCTTCAGCACGATCTCCTTCGACGGCCAGTCGGTGCGGCTGGCGCCGGCCGACGGCACGACCCGGCTCATCGGCTTCTTCGCCCACTGGTGCCCGCACTGCCAGGCCGAGCTGCCCCGGGTCGTCGACTACCTCGGCTCGACCGGGCTACCCGACGGTGTGGAGGTCGTGGCGGTGAGCACGTCGGTGGCCGCCGACCAGGGCAACTACCCACCCTCGGCGTGGTTCGCGTCCGAGCAGTGGCCCGGCGTCGTGCTGCTGGACGACGAGTTCGGGCGCATCGCCGACGCCTACGGGCTGCGCAACTACCCGATGTGGGTGGTGGTGTCGCCCGAGGGGACCGTCATCGAACGCAACAGCGGCGAGATGAGTACCGCCGACTTCGACGCCATGGTGCAACGAGCCGTGGCGTCGTGACCCCGGAGCCCCCTACCGACGGGTCGGGACGTCGTAGCCGCCGAGCTTGAACGAGTCGAGGAAGTAGTGGGCGGTTATGGCCACCAGCGACAGCGACTCGGCCCAGAACAACGAGATCCAGTCGAGGACGAAGTGGGCGAGCATGGCCAGCACGATCGCCAGCGCGAGCAGGGACGTCACCACCCGGATCCAGATCGCCGCCCGCCACGAGTACCAGACGATCACGATCACGTTGCCGGCGAAGAAGGCCACGGCGAAGACGCCGTGGAAGAAGCCGGACGTGCCGTCGTGGTCGAACACGATGACGCCCGAGAGGGCGGCACCCAGCACCGTGTTGTACAGGCGGCCGGTCTTGATCACGCCGTTGACGAGGAACAGCATCGCGGCCACGCTCAGCGGGAAGTAGAAGGCCTGGGGCGGCGACATGTCGTGGTAGGCGCTGATGCTGCCGCGGATCGAGAAGTCGTCGAACACGTAGAGGATCAGCGGGATGAGTCCGCACATCCCCGCCAGCACCCGCTCGAGCGTCAGGAAGCGCCGAAGCGTCGGGACGCCGGGGAGCGACGAGACGGTGTCGACGACCGCTCGCTCGGCCCGCGAGTAGGTCGAGGCGTCGAGCAACTTCAGGGCGACGGGGTCAGGCGCCGGCGTCGGTGAGGGCCCGGGCGGTCAGGACCTCGGCGAGCGCCTTTCGGTAGCGGGAGTCGCCGTTGAGGTCGCTGGGCGGATCGGTCCCGTCGGCGGCCAGCGCTGCTGCCTCGGCGGCCGACGAGCCGGCCGCGAGCGCAGCCTCGGTCGCGGCGGCGCGCACGGGCGTCGAGCCCATGTTGACCAGCGCCACCCCGGTGCCGGCGCCGTTGCCGTGCACCGCCGCCACCGCCACGATGGCCCAGTCCTGGGCTCGGCGGTTGAACTTCTGGTAGCTCCACCCGGCGCCGCCCATCTTCGGCAGCCGGATCTCGGTCAGCATCTCGTCGGCGGCCAGCACCGACTGGAAGTACCCGGTGAAGAAGTCGCCGGCCGCGATCTCGCGCTCGCCGCCGGGCCCACGGGCGACGAAGGTCGCCCCCAGCGCCAGCGCCGCCGCCGGTAGATCGCTGGCCGGGTCGGCGTGGGCGATCGAGCCGCCGATCGTGCCGAAGTGCCGGACGGCCGGATCGCCGACCAGCGAGGCCACGTGGGCGACGAGCGGCACGTGCTCGGCCAGCACGTCGCTGGTCTCGATGTCGCGGTGCCGGGTGAGCGCGCCCACCGCCACGTGCTCGCCGGCATCTTCGACGTAGCGCAGGTCGTCGACCCGCCCGACGTCGATCACGACCGCGGGCGTGGCCAGCCGGAGCTTCATCATCGGCACCAGCGAGTGGCCGCCGGCCAGGAGCTTGGCGTCGTCGCCGTGGTCGGCCAGCGCCGCGATGGCGGCGTCGGCCGAGTCGGCCCTCTGGTAGTCGAAGGCGGCCGGGATCACGACCCACCCCCTTCCTGGGTGTGGATGAGCGCCCACACGCGGTCGGGGGACGCCGGCATCTCGACGTCGGTGATCCCGAACGGCGACAGCGCGTCGACGACGGCGTTGATCACCGCCGGCGTCGCGGCGATGGTTCCGGCCTCGCCGATGCCCTTGACCCCCAACGGGTTCGTGGGGCTGGGCGTGACGGTCGTGCCGTGCTTGAAGCTCGGGGTCTCGGCCGCCGACGGCACCAGGTAGTCGCCGAAGGTGACGTTGCGGGGCTGGCCGTCGAGGTCGAACTCGGCCTTCTCGAACAGCGCCTGGCCGATGCCCTGGAGCACACCCCCGTGCACCTGGCCCTCGACGATCAGCGGGTTGATCTGGTTGCCGCAGTCGTCGACCGAGGCGTAGTCGAGCAGCTCGACCCCTCCGGTCTCCTCGTCGACCTCGACCACCGCGATGTGGGTCCCGAACGGGAACGTGAAGTTGGGCGGGTCCCAGGTGACCTGGGCCTCGAGGTTGGGCTCGACCCCGTCGGGCAGGTCGTGGGCCGTGAACGCTGCGAACGCGATGGCGGCGAACTCGGCCCGCGCGCCCGGCGACCCCTTGACCTGGAACCCGGCGTCGACGTACTCGAGGTCGTCGGGGTTGGCCTCGAGCTGGTGGGCGGCGATCAGGCGTGCCTTGTCGAGCACCTTCTCGGTGGCCAGGTGGACCGCGGTCCCGCCCACCGACAGCGAGCGCGACCCGTAGGTGTCGAGACCCATCGGGGCGATGGCGGTGTCGGAGTGGAGCACGTCGATGTCGTCGGGGTCGATGCCGAGGCGCTCGGCGACGATCATCGACCACGAGGTCTCGTGACCCTGGCCGTGGGGCGCGGATCCGGTCACCACCTGCACCTTGGCCGTCGGCAGGACCCGCACGGTCGCCGACTCCCACCCGCCCGCCGAGTAGTTGAGCGAGGCGAGCACCCGGCTGGGCGCCAGGCCGCACATCTCCACGAACGTCGACAGTCCGATGCCGAGGTGCTTGGTCGACCCCTCGGCCCTACGCCGTTCCTGCTCGGCCCGCAGGTCGGCGTAGCCGACCAGCTCCATGGCCTGGTCGAGGGTGGGCTCGTAGTTGCCGCTGTCGAACTCGAGCCCGGCCGGCGACGCGTAGGGGAACTGCTCGGCCCTGATGTAGTTTCGCCGGCGGATCTCGGCCGGGTCGACCCCGACCTCGCGGGCCAGCGCGTCGATCGCCCGCTCGATCGCGTAGGTGGCCTCGGGCCGCCCGGCACCCCGGTAGGCGTCGGTCGGGGTCATGTTGGTGAACACCGACGTGCAGCTGAACGAGTAGGCCGGGATGTCGTACACCCCGTGGTAGAGGAACGCACCCAGCAGCGGGATGCCGGGCGTCACCAGCTGGAGGTAGGCACCCATGTCGGCCAGAAGCTTCACCCGCACCGCGCTGATCTTCCCGTCGGCGTCCGCGGCCAGCTCGATGTCCTGGATCTGCCCGCGCCCGTGGATGGTCGCCAGGGCCGCCTCGGACCGGGTCTCGGTCCACCGGACCGGCACCCCGTGCTCGAGCGCCAGCGCGCTGCAGATGATCTCCTCGGCGTACACGTTGAGCTTCGAGCCGAACCCGCCCCCGACAGCCGGCGCGACGACCCGTACGCGGTGCTCGGCCAGCCCCAGGGTGATGGCCGCCATCACCTTCAGGATGTGGGGGATCTGGGTCGCCGAGTAGATCGTGAGGTCGCCGCCGAAGGGCTCGGGCACCACCAGCACCCCCCGTGGCTCCATCGCCGCGGGGATGAGCCGCTGCTGGACGTAGCGCTCCGCCACCGTGTGGGTCGCAGCGGCGAAGGCGGCGTCGACCGCGTCGGGGTCGGGGATGAGCTCCCACGTGTAGCTCACGTTGGTGCCGAGGTCCTCGTGGATGACCGTCGTGTCGGACCTGGCGTCCTCGAGATCGATCACCGCCGGTAGCGGCTCGTAGTCGACGACCACCTGCTCGACGGCGTCGGCCACCGCGTAGCGGCTCGAGCCCACGACGACTGCGACGATGTCGCCGACGTGGTTCGCCTTGCCGACGGCCACCGGCTGGTGGGCGGGGTTCTTCATGTCGTCGGTCACCGGCCAGGCACACGGCAGCGGCGCCGCCCACCGGTCGGCCAGATCGGCTCCGGTATAGGCCGCGACCACGCCGTCGGCGGCGGCCGCCTGCGACACGTCGACGCCGGTGATCCGAGCGTGGGCGTGCGGGCTCCGCACGCAGCCGACCCAGAGCTGGCTGGGAAGGTCGAGGTCGTCGACGAACTTGGCCTCGCCGGTGAGCAGGGCCGGGTCTTCGCGCCGCAGCCGCCGGGTCCCGATGACGCCGGTCGCCTCGCTGGCGGTCTCATCCGTAACGGTCATGAGCTCGCCTCCCCTGCGGCCGCGAGGACCGCCTTCACGATGTTGTGGTACCCGGTGCAGCGGCAGAGGTTGCCCTCGAGGCCGTGTCGCACCTGGCTCTCCGACGGGGCCGGCGTCTCGTCCAGCATTGACACCGCAGCCAGGACCATTCCCGGCGTGCAGTAGCCGCACTGGAGCGCGTGGCTCTCGTGGAAGGCCTGCTGCATGGGATGCAGCGTCCCGTCGCCGGCCGCCAGC
>JBFJYB010000095.1:0-8241 GCA_041622835.1 Acidimicrobiales bacterium
CGGTGTCGGAGGTGCTGGCCGCCCGCTGACCCCCTTGGGCGCTCAGCGACGTGACGCCATCTCCTCGGCCCGGCCGGCGAGGGCCGGCGAGCCGAGCGCCTGGCACCGGGCGGCGAACGCCGGCGTGGGACCGGTCCACTCGAGCTCGGCGACGTCGCCGATCGTGGGTGCGTCGCGTTCGACGGTGGCGATCCGGCGGAACAGCACGGCGAGGTCGAGGTCGGCCTGGAGCGTGGCCGCCAGCTTGGCCGCACCCCGGACGGCCACCTCCCACTGCCCGGCCGCGGGCGGGATGTCCTCGATGTGGCCGTACCTCGCCAGGACCGCAGCCGTCGATTTCGCGCCCCAGCCCTTCAGACCGGGGAAACCGTCGGCCGAGTCGCCGACCAGAGCCAGGTAGTCGGGAATGGACTCCGGCGGCACGCCGAACTTCTCGATCACCGCGTCGCGGTCGATCAACAGCCGCTTGCGCCGGTCGTACTGGACGATCCGCCCGTCCTCGGTGACGCACTGGCCCAGGTCCTTGTCGGGGGTGCAGATCAGCACCTGCTGCACCCGCTCGTCGGCGGCCGCGACCGCCGCAGCCGCGGCCAGCGCGTCGTCGGCCTCGAACTCGACCATCGGCCAGACGCAGAAGCCGCCGTCGACCAGAGCCTCCTCGACCTCGGGGAACTGGGCGTAGAGGTCGGGATCGACGCCGGCGCCGGTCTTGTAGCCGGGCCACAGCTCGTTCCTGAACGACTCGATGACGTGGTCGGTCGCCACACCGACGTGGGTGGCACCGTCGCCCACCAGGTCGAGCATCGACGACAGCACCCCGACCGTGGCCCCGTGGCGGGGGTCGCGGTTGTTGGGCGCGTAGTGGTAGCGGAACAGCTCGTAGGTGCCGTCGACGAGGTGGACTCTCACCGCCTCAGCCTGGCATCGTGCGGGCCACGACCACCACCTCGACGCGCCCGCCACCCGGAGGAGCACCGCCATGATCGTCATCGCCGGCACCATCGACTTCGCCGACCGGGCGAGCCGGGACGCTGCGGTCGAGGCGTCGCAACCACATCAGGCCGCCACCCGCCGCGACGAGCCCGGGTGCCTGGCCTACGTGTTCGCCGCCGACCCGGTGGAGGAGACGAGGATCCAGGTCTACGAGCTGTGGGAGAGCGCCGAGACCCTCGAGCCCCACTTCCAGCACGAGAACTACTTCACGATGCGCGACACCCTGGGGAGGTCGGGGATGACGGGGGCCGACACCGCCAAGTACCGGGTCGACGCCCACGACCCGGTGTACGGCGCCGACGGGGTGGCATCGGCCAGGTTCTGGTCGGTCGAGGACGGGTGAGGGCGCCCGCCGTCGGCTACTCCTGGACCAGCTCGATCAGGGTTCCGAGCGATCCCTTCGGGTGCACGAAGGCGACCGTGGTCCCCCGGCTGCCGGGGCGCGGTGCCTCGTCGATGGGGGTGGCCCCGGCCTCCACCATGGCGGCCAGGGCCGCGGCGCAGTCGTCGACTCGGTAGCCCACGTGGTGCAGTCCCTCCCCCCGGCGGTCGAGGTACTTCGCGATCGGTGAGTCGGGACGGGTCGCCGCCGTCAGCTGGATGTACGAGTCGGCCACGCGGATGAGCGCTTCCTCCACGCCGTCGCGCTCGACGATCTCGCGGTGATGCACCTCGGCACCGAAGGCCCGGCGGTAGTAGTCGACGGCCGCGTCGAGATCGCGAACCGCGATGGCGACGTGGTCGATCTCGGTCAGCAACACGCGGTCAAGGGTGCCGGGCCGCGCCCGTCGCCGCCAACCCTGGCCCGGACGCGTGTAGTTTTGGGGGTCTGATGACCCTGTCTGACGAAGGGATCTCAGCCGACGAGATCTCGAGCCGGCGCTTCACTCAGCTCCGCAAGGGCGGCTACGACCCCGCCGAGGTCCACGGCTTCCTGAACGCCATCGCCGAGAGGCTGCGCTCGCAGACCACCGACAGCGACGGTTTTGCCAAGGTCGGCGATCAGGTGGCGTCGGTGCTCCAGACCGCCAACGAGTCGGCGGCGGCCATCCGGGCCGAAGCCGTCGCCGAGGCGGCCCGGCTCAAGGCCGAGGTCGAAACCGAGCTGGCCAAGCTCCGGGACCAGGCCAGCGGCGCCGAGGCCGAGAGGACCAAGATCCACGACGAGGCCAGAGCCCAGGCTCAGGCGCTGATCGCCGACGCCGAGTCCTACTCGACCACGACGCGCACGTCGGCCGAGGAGTACGCCCTCGGGGTGAGGACCGACGCCGACGAGCACGCCCAGCGCACCCGGGCCGCGGCCGACGCCTACGCATCCGACACGCGCCGGGCGGCCGAGGACGACGCACGCGACCGCGCCCAGGCGGTGCTGGCCGAGGCGCAGGAACGGCTCGACGCCATCCTCGCCGCCGAGGCGACGGTCCGCGAGCGCATCCAGCTGGCCCTCAGCGAGCTCCAGCAGGCCGCCCACCGCGTCTCCTCCGACGTGGTCCCTCTCGACCTCACCGACCTCGGCGAGTCGGTCGCGACCCCCGCCCCCGAACCGCCGAAGAGCTCGAGCCCCGCCATCGCACGAGTGTGGGAGGCGGCCGGCAAGGCGCTCAGCGCCTCGGCCGCCGAGCGCAGCACCTGACCCGGAGGTCACCGATGTCGACCGTGGTACTGGCCGGAGCCCGCACGCCCATCGGCAAGCTCGGTGGGGCGCTGGCCGACTTCAGCGGCACCGACCTCGGTGCGGCTGCCATCGGGGCCGCGCTCGAGCGGTCCGGTCTGCCCGCCGAGCGGATCGACTACGTGGTGATGGGACAGGTCCTCACCGCCGGCGAGGGACAGGCGACCGCGAGGCAGGCAGCGACCAAGGCCGGCATCCCGCTCACGACCCCGGCGGCCACGGTCAACAAGGTGTGCCTCTCGGGCATCAACGCCGTCTACCTGGCTCATCGAATGGTCTCGTCCGGCGACGCCGACGTGGTCGTGGCCGGTGGCATGGAGTCGATGACCTCGGCTCCCTACCTCCTTCCCGGGGCCAGGCGAGGCCTGCGCCTGGGAGATGCGACCGCGGTCGACTCCCTGATGTACGACGGGCTGTGGTGCGCCATCGAGCACTGCTCGATGGGCGGCGCCACCGAGCGGTACAGCGCCTCGGCATCGATCGACCGGGCCGCCCAGGACGAGCTGGCTGCCGCCTCCCACGAGCGGGCCGCCCGAGCCAGCAAGGACGGTCTGCTCGACGACGAGATCTCGGCGATGTCGCTCCCGCAGCGCCGGGGCGACCCGGTCGTGTTCGACACCGACGAGGGGATCCGGCCCGAGACCTCGGTGGAGTCGCTGGCTCGGCTCCGGCCGGCGTTCGCCGACGGGGGCAACATCACCGCCGGCAATGCCTCGCAGATCTCCGACGGGGCGTCGGCGCTGGTCGTCGCCTCGTCCGAGGTCGCCGACGAGCTCGGCGTCGAGCCGCTCGGAGAGATCGTCGGGTACGGCCAGGTCGCCGGACCGGACCCCTCGCTGCTCACCCAGCCGTCCAACGCCATCCGCGCCGCGCTGGCCGGCACCGACCTCGAGATCGACGACATCGACCTCTACGAGATCAACGAGGCCTTCGCCGCGGTGGCGCTGGCGTCGATGACCGACCTCGGCGTCACACCCGACGTGGTCAACGTGAACGGCGGCGCCATCGCCTTCGGCCACCCCATCGGGGCGTCGGGCAACCGGCTCGTCCTGACCCTGCTCCACGAGCTGCGGCGCCGCGGCGGCGGGATCGGCGCCGCCGCCCTCTGTGGCGGCGGCGGCCAGGGTGATGCGATCCTATTGGCCAACTAGGTTACGGTCTGGTTACGCTCCGTAACGCAGTCGTCACGCTCGCCACTCCCGGACGCTCTCTGTGCGCAGACTCCTCCTCATCCTGATCGCCATGGCCGTGTTGACCGGCACCGCGCCCCTGCGGGCCCAGGACACGATCGAGGAGGCCCGGGCCCAGCAGGAGCAGGCCCGGCGCGAGGCCGCGGCCGCGGCCGGCGAGCTCGACCTGCTGGCCGCCCAGGACGAGGACGTGGCGACGGCGCTGGCCGACCTCGACGCCTTCATCGCCCAGACCGAGGCCGACATCGAGGCCGCCGAGCAGGCCATCCTCGCCGCCGAGCGGGCGTCACAGCGCGCCGACGCCGAGGCGGTCCGCATCGCCGGTGAGGTGGCCGGGCTCGAGCTGCTCCTCCGGGACCGCGCTGTCGACGCCTACGTGCTCTCGGGAGACGGCCAGCTCGAGATCCTGCTGGGATCGAGCGACCCGGCCGTCGCCGAGCTCCGCGAGTTCCTCCTGTCGGTGGCCAACGGCGAGACCACCGACGTCGCCGACCGGCTCCGTGACGCCGAGGACGACCAGCGCGACGCGGAGTCCGAGGCCGACCAGGCCCGAGCCGTTGCCGAGGCCGAGCGGGCGCAGATCGCGACCCACCTCGACGAGCTGGAGCGGGCCAGAGCCCAGCAGGCCGAGATCAAGGCCGACATCGAGCGCCGGATCTCCGAGTGGGAGACCGAGATCGACGTCCTCAACGCGGTCGACGCCGAGCTCACCGCCTTCATCGTCGCCGAGCAGCAGCGGATCGCAGCGGCCGAAGAGGCCAGGCGACGGGCCGAGGAGGAGGCGAGGCGCCAGGCCGAGGAGGAGGCGAGACGCCAGGCCGAGGACGAGGCCAGGCGCCAGGCCGAAGAGGAAGCCCAGCAGGATCAGCAGGACCAGCCGGACCAGCCGGACCAGGATCCGACCGACGAGCCGACCGGGGACCAGCCGCCTGGCACCTTCGTGCGTCCCCACGGCGGCGTCCTCACGTCGCCGTTCGGGTGGCGCATCCACCCGATCTTCGGCGTCGAGAAGTTCCACACCGGCATCGACATCAACGGCAGCATGGGCGACCCGATCGTGGCCTCGGCCGGTGGGATCGTGATCTCGGCCGGGTCGATGGGTGGCTACGGCAACGTCGTGATCATCGACCACGGCGCCGGCATCTCGACCCTGTACGCCCACCAGTCCACTGTCGCCTCGAGCGTCGGCCAGCAGGTCGGGCAGGGCGAGATCATCGGCTACGTCGGCTCCACCGGCTACTCGACCGGGCCCCACCTCCACTTCGAGGTCCGCGTCGACGGGGTGGCCGTCGACCCCATGCTCTACATCTGATCGCGAACCGAGAGGGGGGTCTTGGGACGCCACGAGGGACAGGTAGCGGTCGTCACCGGCGGCGCGTCGGGGATCGGACGGGCCAGCGTCGAGGCCATCGTGCGTGAAGGGGGCCGGGCGGTCGCCCTCGACCTCGACGAGGCTGCCATGGCCTGGGCCGACGGTGACGACCGGATCGCGGTCGTCGCCGGCGACGTGACCGTGCCCGACGACAACGCCGCAGCCGTGGCCCTGGCCGAGGACCGCTTCGGGCGCTGCGACGTGGCGGTGCTCAACGCCGGCATCCCGATGAGCGGCGACGTCGTCGAGCTCCCCATGGAGCACTTCGACCGGGTGATGGACGTCAACGTCCGGGGCGTCGTGCTCGGCATCCGCGCCGCGGTCCCGGCCATGCGGCGGGCCGGCGGCGGCGCCATCGTGGCGACCGCCTCGACGTCGGGCATCGGCGCCGACCCGAACATGTGGCCCTACAACACGTCGAAGGCGGCCGTCATCAACCTGGTGCGCGCCGTCGCCATCGACCTGGCGGCCGAGGGCATCCGTGTCAATGCCGTCTGCCCCGGCCCGACCGAGACGGGGATGACCGCCGCCCGCGCCGGCACCGCCTGGAAGGCCGAGATCACCCGCCACATCCCGATGCAGCGGTGGGGCCGGGCCGACGAGCTGGCCGCGGCCGTCAGCTTCCTCGTCTCGCCCGCCGCCAGCTTCGTGACCGGCGCGGTCCTCCCCGTCGACGGAGGGATCACCGCCAGCACCAGCCAGTTCCTGCCCAGGGAGGCCCCGTGACCGAGCCCGACAACCACCCGGAGAACTACGAGGACGTCACCGTGTACGCCCTCGACGACGCCGACGAGCAGGAGATGCTGGTCGCCCAGAACGAGTGCACCTTCATCTGGGCCAACAAGGAGGGCTGGCCGGTCGGGGTCATCATGAGCTACTTCTTCGAGGACGGGAAGTTCTGGCTCACCCTCAGCAGTCAGCGGGCGCGGGTGGCGGCGGTCCGCCGCGATCCCCGGGTCGCGGTCTGCGTGACCAGCAAGGGCACGACCGCTCCCGCCAGCCGTACGGTCACCTACAAGGGCATCTGCACCATCCACGACGACGAGACGACCAAGGCCTGGATGTACCCCCGGCTGGCCGAGGCACTGTGGCCGGGTCAGGACGAGCGGCAGCGGTGGTTCGTGAAGTTCCTCGACTCGCCGCGTCGCATCATCTTCTCGGTCACCCCGACCCAGCGGATCGGCTACGACGGTCAGAAGATGGGCCAGGCGACGTTGGCGTGGATGCAGGCTGCGGCCGAGGAGGAGTGAGCCCGGGCCGACCGTCGGTGACCGAGGGGTCGGCTCGACGGCTCGCCCACTCGTGGGCCGTCGGGCTGGCGGCCCAGGCGACCGCGTTGGCCAGCACCCGCCGGTAGCTCGGGTCGGCGTAGGTGGCCGGGCCGTCGCCGAACTGGAGGTAGGCGACCGGCGACCGGCCGGCGTGCTTGGCCCAGCCCACCAGGTCGCTGCCCGGCGGGTGCGTCCACCCCTCGTTCGAGTTCCGGGTGCCCCGAATCGCCAGGTCGGCCGAGTAGAAGCCGTCGGCGACGAACCGGTGGGTGCTGCGCAGCAGCGGCTCGACCGAGTCCTCGAACACCGGCGCCAGGTACAGCTCGTCGGTGATCTCGAACCCGCCCCCGAGGCCCTCGGTGATCGGATGGTCGGGGTCGACGACCTCCACCCGGTGGGTGACGTCGTGGCGGTAGCCGCTGGCCGGCCAGGTCGTGCCGCGCAGCTCGGCCGGCTGGTAGTGGAACCGCCCGCCGACGATCTCGGCGTAGTCCGGCCACGCCGGCCAGCCGGCGATGGCGTGGTGCAGGAAGACGAAGCCCTTGCCGGCGTCGAGGAGATCGGCGAAGTCACGGCAGTACGACGGCGGCGGCGTCTCGGTCTCGATCGGTGGGTCGCCGCCGGTGAAGCGGATGCCGGCCATGTCGTAGCAGACGAACACGTCGAACGGCTCGGCCCGATCGGGGTGGAACAGGGCCCGGGCGGCCGGCTGCTCGACGTGGGTCCACTCGATGTCCGGGTTGGCGTCGAAGACCTCGAAGAAGGGCTCTCGGGCGAAGGGGTGGCCCTTGGTGACCAGCAGGACGCGGGTGCGGCTCACCTCACCAGTGTGGCCTCCCGATCGCCGTCCAGCTCCCGGGCGTCGTCGGGGACGTCGCCCGGGTCGACCTCGGACAGGCCGAAGCGATCGTGGATCCGGCGCATCCACGCCGGGGCCCACCAGTTGGCGTCGCCGGCCAGCTTCATGACCGCCGGCACCAGCGTGGCCCGGACGAGCGACGCGTCCATCAGCACCGCCATGGCCAGGCCCAGCCCGAACAGCTTGATGAAGGTGACCTGGCTGGTGGCGAAGGCGAGGAACGTGACCGAGAGCAACACGGCCGCCGCGGTCACGATCCGGCCGGTGCGCTCGAGCCCGACCGCCACCGACCGGTCGTTGTCTCCGGTTCGATCGTGCTCCTCCTTGATCCGGGACAGCAGGAACACCTCGTAGTCCATGGAGAGCCCGAAGGCGATGCAGAACATCAGGATCGGGGTCGTCGTGTCGGTCAGGCCGGTGGCGGTGAAGTCGAGCAGCCCGGCCCCGTTGCCGTCCTGGAACACCCACACCATGGCCCCGAACGTGGCGGTGAGGCTGAGCAGGTTCAAGACGATGGCCTTCAGCGGGACCAGCACGCTGCCGAACATCAGGAACAGGAGGACGAAGGTGGCGCCGGCGATGATGAGCCCGGCCCAGGGGATCAGCGCGAAGATCGCCGCCTTCGAGTCGACGAACTCGGCGGCGCGGCCTCCGACCGAGGTCTCGTAGGGCGTGTCGATGCTGCGGATGTCGCGCACCAGCGCCTCGCCCTCGGCCGAGATCGGCTCGACCGACGGCACCACGTTGACCCACGCCGAGGTCCCGCTCACCATGTCGGCCAGCGAGGCGTCGGCCGGGGCGACGAGCTGCCCTCCCGCGTAGCGCCCGCCCGCAGCGTCGACACGCGCCACCCCGTCGAGGTCCGACACCGCGACGGCGTAGGC
>JBFJYB010000096.1:0-8228 GCA_041622835.1 Acidimicrobiales bacterium
CGACGGGCTGCGCCGGAACGACTCGAGCAGCGCCGCCACCCCGTCGCGCCCGTCCGAGGCCAGCACGTCGACCAGGAAGGCCAGCGTCGGCGGCTGGCCCGAACCGAGATCCGACGAGAGGCGGCGGGCCTCGTCGAAACGACCGGCCTGGGCCAGATGCTCGACCAGCAGGGTGCGGCTGGTCGCCCCCACGTGCGGATCGCGCACGAGGTTGCGCAGATCGTCCTCCACGTCCTCGCCGGCGTCGATCCGATCGACCACCTCGGCCAGGTCGGCGGCCGAGCGGCTCTGGCGGCGGGCCACCCGGTCGGCTCCCACCGCGCGGAAGCTCATCATGGCCAGCAGACCGAACATCAGGCCGCCGAAGACGAGGCCGTAGCGGAACAGCGCGATGGCGGCCGCGGCCGCCACCGCGGTCGACACGCGGTAGGCCCGCTGCTGGCGGACCTGCGGCTCGCCCGGCAACAGCTCGGTCAGGATGTGACCGCCGTCGAGCGGGAGCACCGGCAACAGGTTGATGGCGCTCCATCCGATGTTGACCCAGAGGGCGACGATCACCGTGTACTCGGTCAACGACGCCGCTTCGGGCCGGCCGGCGAGCACGGTCACGACCGCGACGATGCCTCCGACCACCAGGCCGACGGCGGGCCCGGCGAAGGCCAGTCCGATGGCGCGGGACCGGCTGAGCTGGCGATCGATCCGCGGTTCCGTGTACCCGCCGAGACCGGCCAGCACCACCCGCGGCCTCCCACCGAGCGCGATGGCCGCTCCGGCATGGCCGAGCTCGTGGATCAGCACCGCCAATGTCCCCAGCGCGACCCAGATGGCGATCCGGGCCACCGATCCGGTCGACAGGCCGAGCAGGGCCAGCACGAACGGGAGCGACGGGTGGATCGCCACCGGCACGCCGAAGAGCCGGAACCGTAGTCCGGGCCGGGTGCTGGCGACGAAGGGTTCCATTGCCCCGACGGTATCGGCCCGCCCGGCCCGGTTCTTCGGCGCGGGTGGCCGGGCTCAGTCAGTCGCGTGGAGCAGCCCGTACACGATGGAGTCGATGAGCGCCTGCCACGACGCCTCGACGATGTTCTCCGACACCCCGATCGTCGTCCACGTCCGGTCGCCGTCGGAGCTCTCGATGAGGACCCGGGTCACGGCGCCGGTGCCCTTCTCGGTGTCGAGCACCCGCACCTTGTAGTCGGTGAGCTGGATGCGGGCGAAGGCCGGGTACCGGTCGCCCACCGCCAGGCTGAGGGCGGCGTGGAGCGCGTTGACCGGCCCGTTGCCCTCGCCGGTGGCGACGATGCGCTCGCCGTCGAGCCACAGCTTGACGGTGGCCTCGGTCTCCATCTCGACCGCCACGTCGTTCCATGCCCGAGCTCCGGCGCCGCTGCGGTGCTCGGTGTGGACCTTGAACGACTCGAGCTCGAAGTACTCGTTCTCCCAACCGGCCGCGCCGCGAATCAGCAGCTCGAGCGACGCGTCGGCCACCTCGAAGTGGTAGCCCTCGTACTCGAGCTCCTTGAGGGTCTCGACGATCTCGCCCAGCACCTTGCCGTCGAGCTCGAGACCCAGCTCGGCCGCCTTGAGCTCGATGGTGGACCGGCCCGCCATCTCCGACACCACGAACCGCGCCCCGTTGCCGACCAGGCCGGGGTCGATGTGCTCGTAGGCGTCGGGTCGGCGGGCGATGGCGCTGGTGTGCAGCCCCGCCTTGTGGGCGAACGCCGAGGTGCCGACGAAGGGCTGCTGGGCGTCGGGGTTGAAGTTGACCAGCTCGGCGACGTGGTGCGAGACGGCCGTGAGCCGCTCGAGCCGGTCTCGGGGGATCGTCTCGACCCCCATCTTCAGGCTCAGGTTGGCGATGATGGGCACCAGGTCGCAGTTGCCGGTGCGCTCGCCGTAGCCGTTGATCGTGCCCTGCACGTGGACCGCCCCGCCCCGCACCCCGGCGAGGGCGTTGGCGACGCCGCAGCCCGTGTCGTTGTGGAGGTGGACGCCGACCGGGACGTCGAGGTAGTCGACGACCGCCGCCACCATCTCGTGGACCTCGTGCGGCAGCGTTCCGCCGTTCGTGTCGCACAGGACCAGCCGGTGAGCACCTGCGGTCGCCGCCGCCTCGAGCACCCGCAGGCTGTACTCGGGGCTGTTCCGGTAGCCGTCGAAGAAGTGCTCGGCGTCGAACAGCACGTCGAGGCCCTTGCCGGTCAGGTACTCGACCGAGTCGGCGACCATGGCCACGCCCTCGTCGAGGGTGGTGCGCAGCGCCTCGGTCACGTGGTAGTCCCAGCACTTGCCGACGATGCAGACCGTCGACGTGCCCGCGCCGACCAGGTTGGCGAGGGTGACGTCCTCGTCGACCCGGCCCTTCACCCGCCTGGTCGAGCCGAAGGCGACGAAGGTCGAGGTGGACAGGTCGAGCTCGTGACGGGCGCGTTCGAAGAACTCGTCGTCCTTCGGGTTGGCGCCGGGCCAGCCGCCCTCGATGTAGTGCACTCCCAGCCAGTCGAGCGCCTCGGCGATACGGAGCTTGTCGTTGACCGTGAGCGAGATCCCCTCGAGCTGGCTGCCGTCGCGAAGGGTCGTGTCGTAGATCTCGACCGTCGGCGGCGACGAGCCGTCACTCGAAGGCATGCTCGTTCCACACCTTGTAACGATCGTCCTTGCCCCGCACCGCGTCGGCGTAGGTGTTGGCGATCGCCGTGGTCATCGGGCCCGGGCAGGGCAGCGCCCGGTCGTCGACCGAGTTGACCGCGCTGACCTCGGCGGCGGTGCCGCACACGAACATCTCCTCGGCGATGTAGAGGTCGCTGCGGGCCAGCGAGTCGACCACCACCTCGAAGCCGTGGTCGCGGGCGATGGTCATCACCGAGTGCTGGGTGATCCCCTCGAGGGCGCCGGCGACGAGCGGCGGGGTGATCAGCTTCCCGTCCCGGGCGACGAACACGTTCTCGCCGGTGCACTCGGCCACCAGGCCCTGCGAGTTCAACATCACGGCCTCGTCGTAGCCGGCCCGTAGTGCTGCCATCTTGGCCAGCGTCGAGTTGACGTAGTTGCCGGTGGTCTTCGACGCCGGGGGCATCGTGTTGTGCTCGTGGCGCAGCCACGAGGAGATCTGCATCCTCACGCCCTTGGTCGCGGCGTCGTCACCGAGGTACGCGCCCCACGGCCAGCAGGCGATGGCGACGTCGACGGTGCAGTCCGTGGTGGCCAGCCCCATCTCGCCGTACCCGTAGAAGGCGATGGGGCGGATGTAGCAGCTGTCCAGGCCGCTCTCGCGCACGACGAGCTTGGTGGCGTCGACCAGCTCGTCGACGCCGTACGGGAGGTCCATCATCAAGATCTTGGCGCTGTTGTGCAGGCGCTCGATGTGCTCGGTCAGGCGGAACACGGCCGGCCCGCGGTCGGTCTCGTAGGCCCGGATCCCCTCGAACACGCCCGTGCCGTAGTGGAGGGTGTGGCTGAGCACGTGGATCGTCGCGTCGTCCCACGCCACGAGCTCGCCGTTCATCCAGATCTTCTCGGTGGTCTCGAGCGGCATGGAGCCTCCTGTCAGAGCCGGGCGACGATGGCGTCGCCGATTTCGGTCGTGGATCCGGTCGTGTTCGAGGTCTCGGCGCAGGCCTTGCGGATCCGCTCGGCGGCGTCGGGCTCGCCGAGCACGTCGAGCATCATGGCGCCGCTGAGAACGGCGGCGATGGGATTTGCCTGGTTCTGGCCGGCGATGTCGGGGGCCGAGCCGTGCACCGGCTCGAACATCGACACGCCCTCGGGGTTGAGGTTGGCCGACGCCGCGAAGCCGATCCCGCCCGAGACCGCCCCGCCCAGGTCGGTGAGGATGTCGCCGAACAGGTTGTCGGTCACGATGACGTCGTACTGCTCGGGCGACTGCACGAAGTAGATGCAGGCCGCGTCGACGTGGTTGTAGGCCGTGGTGACCTGCGGGTACTCGGTCGCGACCTCGTGGAAGGTCCGCTCCCACAGATCGCCGGCGAAGGTCAACACGTTGGTCTTGTGTACCAGCGTGAGGTGCTGGGTCGGACGACCGGCCGCCAGCTCGAAGGCAAACCTCACGCAGCGCTCGACGCCGTGGCGCGTGTTGACCGAGCCCTGGGTGGCGATCTCGTGGGGGGTGCCCTTGCGGAGGAAGCCGCCCTCGCCGGCGTAGGTGCCCTCGGTGTTCTCGCGAACGACGACGAAGTCGTGCGGGCCGCGCCGATCGTCGCCGGCGAACACGAACGGGCGCAGGTTGACGTACAGGTCGAGCTCGAAGCGCATCTTCAGCAGCAGACCCCGCTCGATGACGCCGGGTGGCACCTCGGGCGTGCCGACCGCGCCGAGGTAGATCGCGTCGAACGAGCGCCACTCGTCGACGACGGCGTCGGGCAGGACGGTTCCGTCTCGCGCGTAGCGGGCGCCCCCGAGGTCGTAGTCGACCGTCTCGATCTCCACGCCGGAGGCGCGGATCACGTCGAGGCCGACCGCGACCACCTCCGGGCCGATGCCGTCGCCGCCGATGACGGCGATCCTGTGATCTGTCAACTGGCCTCCACGCTTCTGGCCTCCGGGATCTGGCCTCCAGGGATCTGGCCTCCGGGTCAGGATAAGCCGCCACGACCGCGTCGACCTGCTCGGGAGCCACGACACCATGCCGGCCGGCAGCGTCGATAGCCTCGTGGGATGGTCGAGACGAACCAGCTCTCGCAAGCGGCCTACGACCGACTCAAGGCCGAGTACGAGGACCTCACGACGCGCGGTCGCATCGAGATCGCCCGCAAGATCGAGTCCGCCCGCGAGCTGGGCGACCTCAGCGAGAACGGCGACTACCACGCGGCCAAGGAGGAGCAGGGCAAGATGGAGGGCCGCATCCTCCGGCTCCAGAAGCTGCTCGAGGACGCCGAGATCGTGGCGGCCGGCGACAGCGAGGTGGTGCAGGCCGGCAGCATCGTGACCATCGTGTACGAGGGCGACGACGAACCCGAGAGGTTCCTCATCGGCTCGATCGAGGAGCGCCACGACGGCCTCGACGTGATCTCGCCCGGCAGCCCGCTCGGCTCGGCGCTCCTCGGGGCCGGCGCCGGCGACACGGTCAGCTACGACGCCCCTGGTGGCACCCTCGCAGTCACGGTGGTGTCCGTTGGCGAGTGACGATCGGCGGGCCAGGGCTCCAGAGCTCCCGCCGGGACGCGAGGTCGCGCTTCCGGGCCGGGGTTCCCTGTTCGTACGCGACACCGGGCCGCCGGACGCGCCTCCGGTCGTGCTGCTCCACGGCTGGACCGTCACCAGCGACCTGAACTGGTTCGCCGTCTTCGGTGGCCTGTCCCAGCGGTACCGGGTCATCGCCTTCGACCACCGGGGCCATGGGCGGGGCCTGCGCCCGGTCCGCCCGGTTCGGATCACCGACCTGTCCGACGACGTGGCCGCCGTCCTCGGCGCCCTCGAGATAGAGAAGTCGGCGCTCGTCGGCTACTCGTTGGGTGGCGCGGTGGCACAGGTCGTGGCTCGCGATCACGGCGAGCGCCTGAGCGGCCTGGTCCTGGCGGCCACCCTGCCGCGGTTCCGTGCCGGCGACCTGCGCCTGTGGCCCGGGGTCCTCGGCGCCATCGCCCTCGGCAGCCGCCTCGTGCCCCGCTCGCTCGTGAACGGGATCTTCGAGCGGATGGTCGACCGCCGCACCTCCGACCACCATCCGTGGGCCGCCGACGAGGTGCGCAGCAACCACCCCCGGATGCTGCTCGAGACGGGCGCGTCGTTGTTCAACTTCGACGCTCGCGAGTGGCTCCCGACCCTGGAGGTGCCGACCGCGGTGGTCGTGACCGAGAAGGACCACAAGGTCTCGGCCAGATACCAGCGCAAGTTCGCCGACTTCATCCCGGGCGCCACGCTGCACCCGCTGGCCGCCGGCCACGACGCCAGCGTGACCCATCCCGACCTGTTCGTCGCGGCGCTGATCGAGGCGCTCGACTCCGTCCACGAGCGAGCGGCTGGCCGCGACCTGGCCGCCGCCGGGTCACCGAGCGGTTGAGCCGACCATGACCGTCATCCCCCCCGACGACGACCGCGGTCTCCCCGCAGAGGGGCCGAGCCGGCTGACGCCCCGCGAGACGCTCTACCTGCGCTGGTTCCTCGGCGTGGCCGGCGCCCTGGTCGTCGGCATCGCGATCCTCGCGGCGATCGTGTTGACCGGCGACGGCGGCGACGACACCCTCGTCACCACCGAAGACGTCGGCCTCGAGGCGACGCCGGAGCCCACCGTCGAACCGGAGCCAACCCCCGACCCCGGCGACGACGACCCCGACGCCGAGGCCGACGAAGAACCCGACGACGAGGAGGCCACCCCCGAGCCGGAGCCCGAGTTCCCGCCGTGCCCCGACGGGGCGGGACCCGACCCGGCCCAGCTCTACGGCGTCACCGGTGTCGAGAACCAGCTCAACCAGCGAGCCGAACCCGACGGGAGTGCCGAGAAGGCCGGCGAGTTCCCGGCCGGCACGCGAGGTCTCGTGGTCACCGGGGCGTGCAGCCAGAGCGACAACGAGACCATCTGGTGGGAGGTCGAGACCTCGAGCGGCACGGTCTGGGTCGCGGCGATCTACCTCGAGACCGAGGCGGTGCTCGACGCCGGGCCCTGCACCCAGGGGACCTTCGACACGACCGGGCGCGATCGCCTGACCTCGGTGAAGGCCGACGTCGACGGCGACGGCGAGGAGGACAAGGTGTCCTTCTACACCGACTCGTCCGGTGCCTCCCACGGCGTCGTCGAGTACGCGTACGGCGCGGTGTCCGACACCGCCTACACGGCCAACCAGATCGACGGCGTGCCCACCGGCCTCGTCGTGCAGAACGCGGTCCGCCCCCGCGGCATCGACCGCGACGTGGTGATCGCCACCGGGTCGGTCGACAGCCAACCGACCTACTTCCTGTTCAGCGACGGGAACTGCGCCCTCACCGAGGTCGGGATCCCCGACAGCGACGGCTCGATCCGCGTGGCCAAGATCGAGGGCGAGTCGAGCGGCCGCGACCTCCGGTGTCGGCGAGGAGGCGAGCGGGTGCGGCTCTACGACTCGAGCTGGGAAGCGGGAGGGGCCGGCAACGTCGTCGAGACCTCCGTCGAGATCGAGCTGGCGACGGTCACCTCGGGCGACGCGACCCTCGTCGTGGGCACCGCAGGCTCGCCCCGACGAGCGCGGCTCGGGAACATCGCCGACGGGGAGCCCAGCTACACCTACGGCCCCTGCTGACACGGGGCCTACCCTCGTATCCTGAGACGACCGCACCATCGGAGCCCGCATGTCGCGAACCCTCAGCCAGAAGGTTTGGGACGACCACCTGGTCGCCTCGTCGGAGGGGGAGCCCGACCTGCTCTACATCGACCTCCACCTCGTGCACGAGGTCACCTCGCCCCAGGCCTTCGACGGGCTGCGCCTGTCCGGCCGCACCGTGAGGCGGCCCGACCTCACCCTCGCCACCGAGGACCACAACGTGCCGACGGCCGGGATCGACCAGCCGATCGCCGACCCCGTGTCTCGCCGACAGGTCGAGGTGCTGCGCGAGAACTGTGACGAGTTCGGCATCACGCTGTACCCGATGGGTCACTCCAACCAGGGCATCGTCCACGTCATCGGGCCCGAGCTGGGCCTGACCCAGCCCGGGATGACCGTGGTCTGTGGCGACAGCCACACCTCGACCCACGGCGCGTTCGGGGCGCTGGCGTTCGGCATCGGCACCAGCGAGGTCGAGCACGTGCTCGCGACCCAGACGCTCCCCCAGCCCCGGGCCGACACGCTGGCCATCACCGTGAACGGCGAGCTACCGGCCGGGTCGACCGCCAAGGACGTCGTGCTCGCCATCATCGGCCGGGTCGGGACCGGTGGCGGCATCGGGTCGATCGCCGAGTTCCGCGGTCCGGTCATCGAGTCGCTCTCGATGGAGGGCCGGATGACGGTGTGCAACATGTCGATCGAGTTCGGCGCGAAAGCCGGCATGATCGCCCCCGACGACACGACGTTCGGGTACCTGGAGGGGCGACGCCACGCCCCCACCGGTACCGCCTGGGAGGCAGCGCTCGACGGCTGGCGCTCGCTGGCCACCGACGCCCACGCCACCTTCGACAAGGAGGTGGTCCTCGACGGCCACGAGATCGTGCCCCACGTCACGTGGGGGACCAACCCGGGGCAGGTGGTCGCCGTCACCGGCACCGTCCCCGACCCGGACGCCTTCGCCGATCCGGCCGC
>JBFJYB010000097.1:0-8225 GCA_041622835.1 Acidimicrobiales bacterium
CGTGACCTGGCCCCCGTACTTGGCGTACAGGTCGGGATGCAGCGAGCCGGCGTTGACGCCGATGCGGATCGGGATGCCGCGGTCCTTGCACTCGGACGCTACCGCCTTGATGTGCTCGGGTCGACGGATGTTGCCCGGGTTCAGCCGGAGGCAGTGGACGCCGGCCTCGATGGCGGCCAGCGCCATCTTGTACTGGTGGTGGATGTCGGCCACGATCGGGACCGGCGAGCGGGGCACGATGTGGGCCAGGCCCTCGGCCGCCTCGATCTCGTTGCAGGTGCAGCGCACGATGTCGGCCCCGGCCGCGGCCAGCGAGTAGATCTGCTGAAGCGTGCCCTCGACGTCGGCGGTCTTGGTGATCGTCATCGACTGCACGCTGATCGGAGCGCCCCCGCCCACGGCCACGCTCCCCACCATGATCTGGCGAGTGGCGCGCCGCGGGAAGGTCGCGGCTACGTCCATGACCGACTGCGGTCCGTCACAGCACCGGGTCTCGGATGTCGAGGTACAGCGCGGCGAGGCCGACGCTCAACAGCACGAACAGGACGAGGTAGGTGAGCGGCAGCAGCTTGGCCACGTCGGCGTGGTAGCGGCGACCGGCCCGGGAACGGAGCCGCTCGTAGATCGCGATGACGACGTGGCCGCCGTCGAGCGGCAGCAGCGGAACGAGGTTGAACACGCCGACGAACACGTTGAGGATGATCATGAACTGGAGCAGGCCCTCGACGCCGGTCTCGGTCAGCGCCGCCCCGATCCGGGTGGCGCCGTAGATCGAGATGATGCGACCTTCGTCGCTGGAGTCACCACCTGCGGCCGTCTGGCCCGGAGGGGCCGCGCCGCCGTCGATGACCACCTCGCGGTCGTCGCGGTCGAAGACCTGACCGAAGAAGTCGCTGAGGCCTCCCGGGGTGAAGAAGCGACCGAGCTGCACCGCCGACTCCTTCGTCACCGTGCCGAACTCGGTGATCGACCGACCGGCGGCGACCAGGACGTTGTCGGGCTCGGCCGGCACCAGCTCGGGCCCGACGCCGAGGAACCCCTGCCCGTCGGCGTTGGCGCCGAGCACGCCGGTCAGGTCGACGATCTGGCCGTCGCGGTCGACCTGGACGACCACGTTCTCACCCGGCCGGGCCAGCACCTCGTCGCGCAGGTCGTCGAAGGCCTCGATGGCGACACCGTCGAGGCCCACGATCTGGTCTCCCGGCTGCACGCCCATCGCCGCCGCGGCGCTGTCCTCGGACACCACGGCCACCTGCCAGTCGTCGGTGGAGAGCACGTCGGTGCCGATGTCGAACCCGCGGAACCCCGGCCCGACGAACAGCACGAAGAGCATGACGATCGCCATGAGGAAGTGCATCGCCGAGCCGGCCACCGCCACCGAGAAACGGCGCCAGAACGGCGCCTGGCGGTAGGTGCGACCCTCGTCGGCCGGATCGACCTCCTCGAGGTTGCTCATGCCGGTGATCCGCACGTAGGCGCCGAGCGGCAGGGCCTTCACCCCGTACTCGGTCTCGCCCCGGTGGATCGACCAGACGCGGGGGCCGAAGCCCAGGAAGAACTCGGTCACCTTCATGCCGGCGGACCGGGCGGTCAGGTAGTGGCCGAGCTCGTGCATGAAGATCATGACCACGATGGCCAGGACCACGACGACGATGGCCAGCCCCCCGGTGAGGGCAAGTAGCACGAGCAGGGACGCGAGAACGATCAGCCCGCTCCAGGAGTCGGGCGCCTCTTCGTTCACGCCGCCGGGGGCGACCCGATCAGGAGCGGTCACGCCGCCTTCGTCCGCTGCTCGATCACGCGCCTCGCCTCCAGTCGGGCCCGCCGGTCGACGTCGACGACGGCGTCCACCGAGGCTGCTTCGGTCCCATCATGGCCCTGTAGAGCCGCATCGAGGACCTCGGGTATTCCGAGCCACGAGATCCGACCGTCGAGGAAAGCGTCGACCGCCACCTCGTTGGCCGCGTTCAGCCAGGCCGGAGCGGTGCCGCCCATCCGCCCCGCCGCATACGCCAGCGACAGGCACGGGAAGGCGTCGAGATCGGGGGGCTCGAAGGTCAGCTGGGACACCTTGGCCCAGTCGATGGCGCCGAATGGGGTGGTGAGGCGATCGGGGTAGGCCAGCGCGTAGCCGATGCAGAGCCGCATGTCGGGCTCCGACAGCTGGGCGATGGTGGCGCCGTCGCTGAACTCGACCATCGAGTGCACGATCGACTGGGGGTGGACGATCACCTCGAGCCGGTCGTAGGCGACCCCGAACAGCTCGTGGGCCTCGATGACCTCGAGGCCCTTGTTCATCAGCGTCGACGAGTCGACGGTGATCTTCGGGCCCATGCTCCACGTCGGGTGGGCCAGCGCGTCCTCGACCGTGACCGACGTGAGCTGGGCGCGGGTGCGGCCGCGGAACGGACCGCCGCTCGCGGTGAGGACGATCCGCTCGACGCGGTCGGGGGTGCCGTCGTCGGCGAACACCTCGTTGGCCCGCAGACACTGGTGCACAGCACAGTGCTCGCTGTCGACCGGCACCAGCTCGGCCCCGGGCGTGACCCGGGCTCGCTGCACGACCGGCCCCGCCGCGATCAGCGACTCCTTGTTGGCCAGCGCGAGCCGGCGACCGTGCTCGAGGGCCGACAGCGTGACGGGGAGGCCGGCGAACCCGACCACCCCGTTCACGACGACGTCGGCCGCGGCTGCAGCCTCGGCCAGCGCCTCGGTCCCACCCGCCACCCGGACGCCGCCGGGCACCAGCTCGGCCAGCTCGCCGGCCAGCGAGGTGTCGCCAATCGCCACCAGATCGGGCCGGAACTCGCAGGCCTGGGCGGCAAGAGCCCGCACCGACGAGCCGCCACCGAGCGCGACCACGTCGTAGTCGTCCGGACACGCTCGAACGATGTCGAGGGTCTGGGTGCCGATCGAGCCGGTCGATCCGAGAACGGAGAGGGAGGTCATCGTGGGACGCTGCCGCCCCAGGCTACCGGCCAGCCGCGCGCCGTCCGTGCCGCCCTGGTGCCGACCCGACCGCTGGTTGCGCCTACGGTGATGACGGCAGATGACCAGGATCCGATTCGAACATCTCTCCAAGGAGTACGAGCCGGGCGTCTATGCGCTCGCGGGCCTGAACCTCGAGCTCGACTCGGGAGAGCTGGTCACGCTGGTCGGACCGTCCGGCTCGGGCAAGTCGACCGCGCTGCGGATCCTGGCCGGCCTCGAGTCCGCCACCCACGGCCACGTCATCATCGACGGCGCCGTGGTCGACCGGGTCCCGACCCGGCTCCGGGGGCTGGGGCTGGTGACCCAGGAGAACGCGCTGCTGCGCCACCGCACGGCTCGCGACAACATCGCGCTCCCGCTCGACCTGCGGCGCAGCGAGACCCCCAACACCCGCGACACCAAGATCGAGGAGCTGGCGTCGGAGCTGGCCATCGGCCACCTCCTGAGCCGGCGGCCCAAGCAACTGTCGGGGGGCGAGATCCAGGCGGTGCAGCTGGCGCGCGCCCTCGTGGCCCTACCCGACATCTGGCTCCTCGACGAGCCACTGGCTCGGCTCGACCCCCACCTGCGCCGGGCGCTGCGCTCCGACATCGTCCGGCTGCAGGAACGGCGCGAGGTGACCACCCTGATGGCCACCGCCGATCAGGCCGACGCCGTCGCGATGAGCTCACGCATCGCCATGCTCGTCGAGGGCCGGCTCCAGCAGGTGGGCACAGCCGCAGCCCTGTACGACACCCCGGTCAACCTGCTGGTGGCGCGGTTCTTCGGCGAGCCGACGATGAACGTCGTCCCGGCCCACGTGGGCGGCCCGGAGCGCGAGCGCCGCTACCGCCTGCTCGGCGTCGAGGTTCCGGCGTGGCCCGAGATCACCCGGCACTACCTCGGTCGAGAGCTGCTGGTCGGCTTCCGCTCCCACGATCTGGAGGCCCCGGCCGCGGTGTCGAGGGAGCCTCGGATCGCCGCGGTGGTCGCACGGATCGAGCGGTTCGGATCGCACGCCGTCGCCCACCTCGACGCCGGTGGCGACGAGCGGCTCCGCTGGTCGGTGGCGGGCCGCGGCCCCGACGTGGGTGATCGGGTCGAGGTGGTCGTCCAACCCGATCGGTTCCACCTGTTCGACCCGCTCACCGGGGCGGCCCTGTGGCACCCGACAGGCGAGGCGACGAGGTGACGCGCCGTCCGGTGGGGATCGGTCAGAACAGGTCGAGCAGACGGACCAGGTAGTAGGTCGCCGGTAGCACGAACAGCAGGGCATCGAAGCGATCGAGCAGGCCGCCGTGCCCGGGCAGCAGCGACCCCATGTCCTTCAGCCCCAGGTCGCGCTTGATCATCGACTCGGCCAGGTCGCCCAGGGGGGCCACCACCGCGGCCACCAGCCCCAGCAGGAGAGCGTCGCCCAGTCCTCCCGGCGTGTCGCCGAAAGGCGTGAGGCCACCGATACCGACGACGACGACCGCGGCCCCGACCGCCGACAGGCAGCCACCGACGAGCCCCTCGACCGTCTTGTTCGGGCTGGCCGGCGAGAGCGGCGAGCGACCGATCGAGCTGCCGACGAGATAGCCGCCGACGTCGTAGGCGACGGTCACGATCACCGCCGCGATGAGCATGCCGATCCCGTTGGGTGCATCGACCATCAGCGCCGCGAACGACCCCAGCACGCCGACGTAGACGACCCCGAGCAGCGTCACCGCCACGTTGGGAACCGGTCGCTCGGTGCCGACCCCGAGCAGGAACCACAGCAGCGAGAAGACCAGGGTGAGGAAGACGATGAGGGGAAGGGCGGCCTCTCCCCTCCAGTACACCGCGAGGGGCGCCGCGCCGGTCGCCGCCAGCCCCACGAGCGTGGCCGGCTGATAGCCGACCACCCGCAGCGCGTTGAAGAACTCGGCGGCCGCGACGATCAGCACCACGGTGATGAGCGTCACCGTGGCCGCCTTCCCGACGGCGAAGCACACCAGGGCCAGCGCGGCCAGGCCCAGCCCCACGCCGACGGCGACCGGGACGTTGCGCGCCCCGTCGTCGGGCGGGCGTTCCTGGGGCGCCGCGTCGGGCTCGCTCACCGGCGCCGGGGCGGCGTAGGGCGCCGGTTCGTCGGGTGGCAGCAGCGGCGGGTCGAACACGCTCGGGTCCTCGACCCCGGCGCCGACGTCGTCGAACGAGAACGCATGCGCCTCCGTCGGCTGGTCGACGGGCGTGACCGGCGGAGCCGACTCGGGTTCGAGACCCCACTGAGGCTCGCCGCTCGTCAGCGCCGACCACGCGTCGGCTTCTCCCGGATCGCCACCCGAGGCCGGCTGCGTCCAGTGGGGGAGGTCGACCTCGCCCTCGCCTTCACCCTCGCTGGGGGTGGGCTCGGGGCCGAGGATGCGCAGCCCCTCGGCTTCGATGTCGTCTTCGGGCTTTCCGAAACCTGGCTCGTCCACTGGGACCTCCTCCTCACCGTCGACCGCCGAGAATCTGGGAACCGCTACACCTCGAGGAGCTCCTCTTCCTTGTGCTGGAGGGCCGCACCGATGGCGTCCTCGTGCTCGTGGGTCATCCGGTCGAGCTCCTTGGCGGCCCGAGCCACGTCGTCCGACGATGCGTCGCCGGCCTTCTCGAGATCGTCGAGATCGTGGCGACCGGCGCGGCGCACGTTCCTGATCGCGATACGGCCGTCCTCGGCCATGGCCCGCACGACCCGGACGAGGTCCTTGCGGCGCTCCTCGGTGAGCGGCGGGAACGTCAGACGGAGGACGACACCGTCGTTGGAGGGAGTCAGCCCGAGATCGGCCACCTGGATGGCCTTCTCGATGGCGCCGATCGCCTCCTTGTCGAACGGGGTGATCACCAGTTGGCGGGCGTCAGGGACGCTGAACCCGGCGAGCTGCTGCATGGGGACGTCGGTGCCGTAGTAGTTCACCGGCAGCTTCTCGACCAGCGCCGGCGCCGCCCGCCCGGTGCGGATCGACGAGAACTCGGCCCGGGCGTGGGTGACCGCGCCGTCCATCTTCTCCGACGCCTCCTCGAGGATCAGCTGGATCAGCTCGTCGCTCATCGGCCCGCTCCAGGCGCCGAGCTGGCCCGCCCCGTGGTCTCGGTCGGGTTCGGGGTCGGGATGGCGCGACGAGACGTACCGGTCTGCCTCACGAGACCAGAGTACCGATCGGGTTCCCCTCCAGCAGGGATTGCACGTTCCCCGGCTCCAGCAGGTTGAACATGACGATCGGCAGCGCGTTCTCCATGCACAGCGTGACCGCGGTCGGGTCCATCGCCTTGAGGCCCCGGCTGATGATCTCGAGGTAGGAGATGGTGGGCAGGCGCGTGGCATCGGCGACCTTGCGCGGATCGGCGTCGTAGATGCCGTCGGTGCCGGAGTGCGTGCCCTTCAGGACCGCGTCGGCTTCGATCTCGATGGCCCGCAGCGCCGCCGCGGTGTCGGTGGTGAAGAACGGGTTGCCGGTACCGGCCGCGAAGATCACCACCCGGCCCTTCTCCAGATGGCGAATCGCCCGGCGCCGGATGTAGGGCTCGGCGATCTGCGCCATGTGGATGGCGGTCTGGACCCGCGTCGGCTGGTCGAGCTGCTCGAGGGTGTCCTGCAGGGCCAGGGCGTTGATCACCGTGGCGAGCATGCCCATGTAGTCGGCCTGGGCCCGGTCCATGCCGGCGCCCTCGCCGCTCATCCCCCGCCAGATGTTGCCGCCGCCGACGACGACCGCGATGTCGACGTCGAGCACCCGCCGCACGGCCACGACCTCGTTGGCGATCTGGCCGACGATCTTCCCGTCGATGCCGTAGCCGTCCTCGCCGGCGAACGCCTCGCCCGAGAGCTTGAGGACGACCCGCTTCCACCCGGCCGGCAACCCGCGGTCGACGGGAACTTCGCCCACCTCAGCTACCGATGAACGCCTGGGCGAACGAGACGACCCGACCGTCGCCGATGGTCTCCCGGACCGTGGTCTTGTCGCCGTGCAGGCCCTGCTCCAGCAACACCCTCTCCTTGTACCACGCGGTGAGGCGACCATCGACGATCTTGTCCCACGCCGCCTCGGGCTTGCCCTCGGCCTTGGTGACGTCGAGCAGCGACGCCCGCTCGCGCTCCACTTCCTCGGGGTCGACCTCGTCGCGGTCGAGAGCCACCGGCTTGGCGAAGGCGATGTGGAGGGCGACCTGGTGGAGCGTGTCACGATCGACGTCCTCGCCGACGACGACCACGCCGTTGACGCCTCGGCCGTCCCGCTTGTGCAGGTAGGTGTCGATCAGCTGACCCTCGTCGGCCTCGACACGGATCACCCGACCGACCTCGATGTTCTCCTTCTTGGAGAGCTTGAGCTGGTCGACCGCGTCGGAGCGGGTGGCCACCGCGTCCTCGCCGTCGGCCAGCACCAGCTCGGCCAGCTCGTCGACCAGCGACACGAAGTCGTCGGCCTTGGCCGAGAAGTCGGTCTCGCAGCGCAGCTCGACGAGGGCAGCTGCGCCGTCGTTCGTCGCGAGCGCGACGGCGCCGTCGTTGTTCTCGCGGTCGGTACGCGCCGCCGCCTTGGCCAGGCCCTTCTCACGCAGGAGCTGGGCCGCCGCCTCTGAGTCGCCTCCGGCCTCCTCCAGCGCCTGCTTGGCGTCGAGCATGCCGGCGCCGGTGGCCTTCCGCAGGTTCTGGACGTCCTTGGCAGTGAAGTCGGCCATCGTCATGTTCCCGGGGCAGAGGTGGTCTCGGCGGCGGCTTCCACCGGCTCCGCGGCCTCGGCCGGCTCGGCGGGCGCCGTGACCTCGGCGGCCGGCTCGGCTGCGGCCGGCTCGGCCGCGGCCGGGGCGTGGGCGTCGGCACGGCCTGGGCTCGCCGCTTCGCCGACAGCAGCCGGTTCGGCGGCCGATTCGGCGGCCGGTTCGGCGGGCGCGGCCGGCGGCGCGCCGGTGGCGGCTGTCGCCGCGACCCGGGCCTCGCGGGCGGAGGCGGCCGCGGCCGCCTCGGCCCGGGCTCGGGTCTGCTCCTCGGCGACGCGGGCTTCGTCCTCGGCCGAGCGAACCTCCGGTCCGCCGTCGTCGTCGCCGCGACTCGAGGCCATCAGCCGGCCCTCCAGCACGGCGTCGGCCATGATGCGGCACATCAGCTCGCCGGAGCGGATGGCGTCGTCGTTGCCGGGGATGACGTACTGCACGACGTCGGGATCGCAGTTGGTGTCGACCACGGCGATCACCGGGATCCCGAGCTTGTTGGCCTCGGTGACCGCGATGTGCTCCTTGTTGGTGTCGAG
>JBFJYB010000098.1:0-8197 GCA_041622835.1 Acidimicrobiales bacterium
CACCGACCGAGAGGACCGTCCATGACCGCCGCCGCCATCTTCATCGCCGCCATCGCGATCGTGCTCATCGCCGTCCTCGTCAAGGCGGTCAAGATCGTGCGGCCGTTCCAGCAGGGCCTGGTCGAGCGGCTCGGCCGCTACAAGACGACCAAGCAGCCCGGCTTCAACCTGATCGTGCCGTTCATCGAGCGGATCCAGCTGATCGACATGCGCGAGCAGGTCGTCGACGTGCCGCCCCAGGAGGTCATCACCAAGGACAACGTGGTCGTGTCGGTCGACGCCGTCGTCTACTACGAGGCGACCGACCCCCAACGGCTGGTCTACAACGTGGCCGACTTCTTCACCGCCATCACCAAGCTGGCCCAGACCAACCTCCGCAACCTCATCGGCGACCTCGAGCTCGACCTGGCCCTGACCTCGCGAGACGTCATCAACAGCCAGCTGCGCGAGGTGCTCGACGACGCCACCGACAAGTGGGGCGTGCGGGTCGTCCGCGTCGAGATCCAGCGCATCGACCCTCCGCCCGACATCGTGTCGGCAATGCACGCGCAGATGCGGGCCGAGCGCGACCGCCGCGCGACGGTCACCGAGGCCAACGGCTACCAGGAGGCGGCCATCGCCCGCGCCGACGGCGAGAAGCAGGCTGCGATCCTCGCCGCCGAGGGCCGCAAGCAGGCGGCCGTCCTCGACGCCGAGGGCGACGCCCGCGCCATCGAGCTGCGGGCCGAGGCCGACCGGCAGCGCCTCGAGAAGATCGGCATCGGCGAGGGGGCGGCGGCCCGGGCCCGGCTGATCGGCATCAAGGAGGCCGACGCCGACAACAACGTGCTGACCATCGAGTACCTGTCGGCGCTGGAGCGGATCGGCGACGGGCGGGCCACCAAGCTCGTGATCCCGGCGGAGTTCTCGGGGCTGCTCGGCACTGTCGCCGCGCTCGCCGAAACCGGACGAGCCGACGACGACGCCGACCAGGTCCGGCCCAAGCGCGGGCTGGCGATCCCCGACGCCAGCGAGCGGGTCGACGCGCCGCCTCCGCCCACGGACCGAGGCAACCGGTGAGGCTCGAGGACGCCCCGCCCCCCGGCTGGTACCCCGATCCCGAGCGCAGCGGTCGCCTGCGCTGGTGGGAGGGGGTCGACTGGACCGACGAGCGTCGCCTTCCGCCGACCGCGACCGAGGTGCAGGTCGCCGAGGCCGCCGCTGGCGAGCCCTTCCCGTTCCCCGCCCCACCGGGCACCGTCCGTCTGGATCCGGAGGACACCGAGCAGCTCGTGTCGCGCGTCCGCGACGCGGCCCGGGCCGAGGTCGACCGGGCCGGCACCATGCTCTCGCGACAGGCGACGACCGCCATCGATCGGGGCCGAGCGGTGGTGGCCGAGTACGCCAACACCGTGTTCCGGTGGGTGCGGATCGTGCTGGTCACCGCCGCGATCCTGGTGGTCGCCTGGTTCGTGCTCCAGTTCGTCGCCCAGGTTGCCTTCTTCGACTGGCTCGGCGACCGCATCGACAACCTCTTCGGCGGTTGACCCCGGGCGACCACGACGGCGGGCGAATACTCTGGCGCCACCTGCGCTCCCTCATCATGGAGGTCCGAGATGGCCGAGACACTGCTACCGAGACGGGGGCGCGTCAACGACAACGTGACGAGCTTCACCAACGTCCGCACCGGTGCCGGAATCGACAACCCCATCGCCTTCCAGATGCAACGCGGCTCGGCGTGCCTCGTGTTCGCGGAGACGAAGGGAAAGCCGCCCGGCGACCCCTGGTACAAGGTGGGACAGAACGGCCGGCGCGGCTTCGTGACCGCGCGCAACATCGATCTGGTGCTGAAGACCGGCGAGGTCAACGACAACGTGACCAGCTTCACCAACGTCCGAACCGGCGCCGGCACCGACGAACCCGTCGCCTTCCAGATGCAACGCGGCTCGAGGTGCACCGTCCTGGGCGAGGTGAAGGACAAGGTCTTCAAGGGCAAGCCCTGGTACGAGGTCGAACAGGACGGGCAGACCGGCTACGCGGCCGCCCACAACATCGACATCGTGCCCACCGTGAGGAAGGGGCCGCTGGAGACCGGCCACGGCAAGGAGAAGGCGTCGGCTCAGGGCATCGAGCCGGGCAGCGACTACTCGACCGCCGTCACCCCGCACATCACCTACGGGGAGATCGCCATGTTCGAGGACGAGCGGCGCTTCACGAGCCAGCCGCAGTGCGACATCTGCCTCGAGCTGTGTCTCTTCGCGGAGAGGGTGCGCTCCCACTTCGGGAACAAGCCGATCTCGATCACCAGCGGGCATCGCCCGCCCGCAGTGAACAGTCGCATCGGCGGGGCCTCCAACTCCGAGCACCTCTACGGCGATGGGCAGGGCGCCATCGACTTCTTCGTCGTGGGCGTCGACATCTTCGCCGTGCAGAAGTACTGCGACGAGAACTGGCCCTACTCGGTCGGGTTCGGAGCACCCAAGGGCTTCATCCATCTCGGGCTCCGGCCCGGGCGCCCCAGGGTCAGGTGGGACTACTAGCTGCCGCCTGACGCCGCATCCACATGACCGAACGGGCTGCACCACCTGACGGCTTCGAGGCAGTCGACGAGGACACGGTCGAGGTCCGGTACCGGCCGGGGACCGCAGGTGAGCGGGCCGCCAAGCCGATGGCGGCGGCGGCCGCCCGCGCCCGACGCCTGCTCGAAGGATTCGGGTCGGAACCGCACGTCGGAGCGCCGGTGATCTACCTCGACGACGCCTTCACCGACCCCGACGAGCCCGAGCGCGTGGTCAGCGAGGGCAGCGTCGTCGACGAGGCGGCGAACGAGGTGTGGATGGTGGTCACCCCGGAGGCGCCGCCGGAGCCGCCGCACCGCGCCCTGGCCCTGTTGTTCGGGTCGGGGCTGCCGGCGGCGGCCGACGTCGAGCTGCTGGTCGAGGGCTACGGCCTCCACCTGGCCGACGTGGCCAGCACCCGGTCGCGCCTTGCCGACGTCGCCCTCCCGCCGCTCGACCGGGCCGAGGGCGAGCTGCGCAGCGCGATGGCCGTCGACTACGTGAGGTTCCTGATCGAACGGGAGGACGACGACACCCTCCGCCAGCTCCTCGCCGCACCCCGAGACCAGCTCGAGACCCGCTACCTCGACCTCTACGGCACCACCCACACTGCGCTCGAGGAGGCCTGGCGCAGCGAGGTGGCGGCCGGCGAGCCGGACGTGAAGCCGGCGGAGTTCCTGCGCCTCTCGCTGCGCTACCTGCGGCCGTACTGGCTCCGCCAGCTCGAGATCTTCGGCTACATGCTGTTGAGCCTGGCCTTCACCGCCGCGTTCCCGTTCGTGTCGCGTCGCCTGTTCGACACCGCCATCCCCAGCGGAGAGTTCGACCAGGTCCTCACCTTGCTGGTCGTGCTGGCCGTCGCCTTCACCGTCTCGCTCGTGGCCGGGCTCCGCCAGGCCTACCTGAGCGCGTGGGTGAGCGGCGCGGTCGTGCGGGACATCCGCCAGTCGATGTTCGAGCGCATCCAGTCGCTGCCGGCGTCGTGGTTCCGCCGCTACCAGCAGGGTGACGTGCTGTCGCGCCTGTTCTCCGACGTCGGCGCGGTGCAGTCCGGGCTGTCCGACACCATCGGGCAGGGCGTCTTCCAGGCGCTCACCCTGGTGGTCAGCGCGGTCATCATGTTGACCCTCAGCGTGCCGCTCGGGCTGGTGGTGCTGGCCGGTGTGCCCATCGTCGGCGTCGTCTACAAGTCCATGGCCAAGGGCGCTCAGGAGCGCAGCATCGACATGCGTGAGGAGAACAGCGCCGTCTTCAGCGTCGCCGCCGAGAACTACTCGGCCATCCCGGTGGTCAAGATGTTCGGGCTCAGGGGGCGCGAGAGCGAACGGTTCGGCCGGGCGTCGGATCGGCTCTTCCGGGCCCAGCGCCGGCTCAGCCTGTTCGGCGGTCTGTTCGGGCTGTCGGTGAACATGATCGTCACCCTGCTGCGGCTGGGCGTGCTCGGGTTCGGGGCCTGGCTCATCCTGGAGGGCGAGTTCACCATCGGCGGGCTGGTGGCGTTCCTGGCCATCATGGGCGAGGTCATCGGACCGGTGACGGTGCTCACGACGCTCGGCCAGGACGTCCAGGCGGCGACGGGAGCGCTGGTGCGGATCAACGAGGTCCTCGAGGCCGAGCCGGAGGCGGTCGACCCCGACGCCGGCGAGCTGCCGCAACTCTCCCGCGAGCTGCGCCTGTCCGATCTCTCGTTCTCCTACTCCCCCGAACGGCGCGCCCTCGACGGGATCGACGCGCTGATCCCAGCCGGCTCCAACGTGGCCTTCGTGGGCCCGTCCGGGTCGGGCAAGTCGACGGTCCTTCGCCTGATCATGCGGATGTACGAGCCCGACGAGGGCTCGATCTCCGTCGACGGCGTCGACGTCTCCACGACAACGATCGAGTCGCTGCGCGACCAGATCGGCGTCGTCTTCCAGGATCCGTTCCTGTTCAACACCACGATCCGCGAGAACATCGCCCTCGGGAAGCCGGGCGCGACCGAGGACGAGGTCTTCGCCGCCGGCGCCGCCGCCGAGATCGACCAGTTCGTCGACTCGCTCCCGCGGGGCTACGACACGCTGGTGGGCGACCGGGGCGCCAACCTGTCCGGCGGCCAGCGTCAACGGGTGTCGATCGCCCGCGCCCTCGTCCGCGACCCGCGCCTGCTGCTGCTCGACGAGGCGACGTCGGCCCTCGACCCGGGCACCGAGCGCCAGATCTCGGCGACCCTGCGCAAGGTGGGGGCCGACCGGACCGTGGTCGCCATCACCCACCGGCTCACGTCGATCACCGACTACGACCAGATCTTCGTGATCGAGGCCGGGCGCCTCGTCCAGTACGGGACCCACGAGGAGCTGTTGATGCTGGGCGGCACCTACGGCCACCTCTGGGCCGAGCAGACCGGCGCCGACCTTCGGGAGCGGCCACCGTTCGACGCCGCAGAAGCCCTGGGGCGAACTGCCCTGTTCCGAGATCTCGACCGGTCGGCTCTCGACGACGTCGCCGGTCGGCTCCGATCCTTCGTGCTACAGCCCGGCGAGACGATCAGCGAGGGCAGCGGCGGGCTCGTGGTGGTCCGTCAGGGCCGGGGCGAGGTCGTCGTGCCGTCGCTCGACGGCGCGCCGGTGGTGACCGCCGAGCTGGGAGCTGGCGACGCGTTCGGGGTCAAGGCGCTCATCGGACGGGAGACCGGCGCGTCGCTGCGGGCGTCGGAGCCGATGACCCTGCTCGAGCTGGACAACGCGGTGCTCGACGGCGTGACGGCGCGGCACCCGGAGGTGGCGGCCGCACTGTCCGGCCAGCCGGCGGCCACCGGGCCGGCCCGCGGCCGCCGGGTCGAAGCCGCTACGTTCGCGGCAGCCCGGGCCGAGATCGGGCGGAGGGAGACGTGATGGAGCACGCCCGGTGACGGCGACGGCGCGGCCGACGCTCGACGCCATCGTGACCGCCGCCGTCGACGTGACGGCCGCGACCGTGGGCTGGCTGTTGATGATCGACGACGACGAGCTGCTCGTTGTCGCCGCGGCCGGGGGTGAGTCGCCCCAGTTGCGGGTCGGCCGCCGGATCCCTGTCACCGGCACCGCTGGCTTCGTGATCTCGTCGGAACAGCCGGCCGCCATCGACACCCCGCCGTCGGACACGTCGAACGCCGGCGCCGGCGGGCTCGACGGCAATCCGGCCGGGGTGCTGGCCGCCCCGTGCGGCAACGACGACGTCATCGGCGTCCTGGAGGTGGCCCGCCCGGAGGGCAGCTCGCCGTTCACGGTGGACGACATCGAAGAGGTCACGCTGCTGGCCCGCGTTGCCGGTGCGGCGCTGGAGGAGATCGAGGACCGCGTCGCCGAGGTGCCGTCCCCGGCCGAGCTGGCCCGCGAGCTCGAGCGGCTGGCCACCACCGATGCGCCGCGCTACGCCGCCGTCGCCCGGATGATCGAGGCCGTGCTGGCCCAGCGCTCGTGAGCGACGCGCCGACGCCGGCCTGGGCCCGCGACGGATCCCTGCTCGACGTCACCGACGCGCCGCGTCTCGACGAGCTGACCCCCGAGTGGGCGTGGGGCGGCGCCGACGGCCGCGGGGTGCGGGTGGCGGTGATCGACAGCGGGGTCGACGCCGACCACCCGCTGCTCGACGACTGTGTCGATCGTGACGGCGCCGTGGCCTTCGCGGTGCACGACGGTGAGGTGGTGCGCACCGACGGCCCGCACGGCGACGCCTTCGGGCACGGCACCGCGTGTGCGGGGATCATCCACTCGCTGGCCCCGGCCGCCCGCATCACCAGCGTGAAGGTGCTGGGCGTCGGGCTCCGCGGCAAGGCCGCCGCCTTCCTCGCCGGCCTGACCTGGGCGGTGGACGAGGGGTTCGACGTGGTCAACCTCTCGCTCGGGACCCGCAAACGCGACTGGGCGCTCGCCTTCCACGACGTGTGCGACCGGGCCTACTTCGGCAGCTCGTTCGTGGTGACCGCGGCCAACAACGTGCAGCGCCGCAGCTTCCCGTCGCTGTACGCCTCGGTGACCAGCGTGGCGTGCAACCTGGGTGACGATCCCTTCCGCTACCACTTCAACCCCGAGCCGCCTACGGAGTTCCTGGCCCGGGGCATCGACGTCGAGGCGGCTTGGCTCGACGGCCAGACCATCAGGACGACCGGCAACTCGTACGCCGCACCCCACATCTCCGGGATCGTCGCGCTGATCCGCTCGAAGCACCCGAGCCTGCGGCCGTTCCACCTCAAGACCGTGCTGTGGGCGACCGCCGCCAACGTGCGGGAGGCAAGTGAGCCCGAGATGGCCGGCAAGCTCACCAACGCCATCCGACGCGGAAGCCGACCACCAGCTGGGGCTACAGTCGCCGGCAGGGTGGTCGACGACGGAGGAGGAGCCGATGAGTGAAAACGTGGAGGTCACCGCCGAGGATCTCGAATCGCTCGGGGCCAAGATCGATGGTCTCGAGCTGAGCGACGCCGAACGGGCGATCATGGACGAGGTGTTCGAGCGGGCCGCCGCCTACGAGCCGGAGGTCGAGGGGTTCGCCCAGCGACCGGTGCGGTTCGCCGGGCAGCGCTCCGGAGCCGGCCTCGCCGGATCGAGCTTCACGCTGGGCCTCTCGGCCGGCTTCATCATGAAAGTCGAGCCCCCGAAGAACAAGTAGCTGCGTCAGCCGGCTTCGAGCAGACGCTCGTCGGCCGGCGTCACCCGCTCGTAGCACACGAGGTACCGAGCGGCGTCGGGCCCGGGCACGATCCGCTCGAAGCTCCCACTTCGTCGCGTCTCGGCTGCGAAGCGCGACGGGTCGCTGGTGTCGTCGAAGTCGGCCTGAGCGGCCCCGATCAGCGCGAGCAGGTCCGACACCATGGCCTCCTTGGCCCGCTGGTGCGCCCCGGCGGCTGGGGTGCCCTCTGGGGCCTCGACGAGCATCGACGGCGAGATGTTGGCCTCGATCAACCACGGCTTCAGGTCGGCGTCGATCAGGACGTCGTAGCCGAGGACCTCGAAGCACAGGTCGACCCGCTCGCACCAGTTGCGGCTCAGCTGGAGGAGCGGCCCCCGGTGGGCGATGACCGCCTGAGTCATCATGTGCCGGATGCTGTCCCACACCGCAACCGCGTCGATGTCGGCCACGCCCAGGCGGGCCCGGTAGTCGTCGAGGTCGAGCACGATCGCCGGCTCGTCACCGTGCACCTGGACCTCGGGATTGGTCATGTGGACGAGGAGATCCGAGCGTGACCCAGCATCCAGGGTGTAGGGCCGGGTCGTGAACTTGGCGATGCCGTTGGTGTGGAGGTAGGCGACGAGCGGGTCGAGCGAGGTGATCGCGACCCAGATCCGCAGGACGTGCTTGTGCGGGTGGTCGGCGAACAGCAGCGGGTCGGCCACGTACTCCTGCACGAGCAGGTCGTCGTCGCGTGGGGCTGCGGCCGCCTCGGCGAGAAGGCGGTTCTCGAGCCCGGTCGCGCCCCGCTTGGGTTTCTGGATCCAGACCGACTGGTGCGAGCGCGCCGCCGCGTCGACGAGGGCCTCGTACCCGTCGGGCATCGGGAACGCCCGGGGGAAGAAGTCGTACCAGCCGGTCTCTCCGAGGCCGTCCATCCTCGCCCGGGCCCGGGCGAGGAAGTGGTGGAGCTCGTCCTTGTAGTGGACGGTGCCGACTCCCGGGTAGTGGTTGACCCGCTGCCCGTCGCGGAGGCC
>JBFJYB010000099.1:0-8172 GCA_041622835.1 Acidimicrobiales bacterium
CGCGAACAGCAGCAGGAACGGCAGCGACCGGGCCAGCAGGTGGCTCAGCCCACTGATCTGGCGCAACATCTGCTCGGCGCCCCATCGGGCCATCGGCACGATCCCGTAGCTCGTGAACAGGTAGGCGAGCACCAGGATCCCGAGATTGAGGACCACGATGGCGACGACCGTCGTGGCGCGGTCCTCCCCGAACAGGGCAGGAAGGATCGGCGGGACCAGCACGAACGCCGTCAGCTCGAGCGGGCCGATGTCGTCGGGAAGCTGGAACGGGCGCCGACCCCGCACCCGGTTGATGCCCACCGCGGCTCCCAGCATGATCGCCGCCCCCAGCACGAAGACCCCCGCCTGGGTCCAGCCCGAGAAGCGATCGCCGAAGCTGGCGAACAGCTCGATCACGAACACGAGCGAGAGGAACGGAGCGGCCCGGGTGAACACGTCGGTGCTGGCCCGGTAGTCGTCGATGGCATGGGGGAGCCCGCGACGCACGAACCAGCGCTCGACGGCGCGGATCCGCTCGGCGTCCGACCGGCCGTCACCCATCCCCTCAGTCTCACCGACCGGCCGGGCGGGGACAGGGACCGCTCCTTGGTCGGTCCGTTGCTACCCGGCGCCCGACGACGCGCTGGCGCGCGAGCGGTCGGTCAACGCCGGCGCGATGTCGTCACAGGGGCCGGATCTCGCCGGTGACCTCGCCGACGATCGGGTAGCCGTCGACCGTCGCCGGCAACTGTGACAGAGCCTGCTGATCCTCGACGTAGACGACGATGGCGTCCTCGCCAGCCGGCGTCTTGGTCATACCCATGCCGTGGACTCCTGACTGGGTGCCCAGCTGCTGCTCGGCGTGGGCCAGAGCGGAGCCGATGCCCGCCGCGGCCGGCGGTTCGTCGTCGGGCGAGTAGCTGATGGCGGATTCTTCGCCGTCGTCAGGGTCGTAGGGGATCTCGGCGTCCTCGTCAGGGTTCATCGCGTCGCTCCTTCCCCGGCGGACGATCGATGGCGCCCGTCACCTCCTCAACCTATCGATGGTCCAGGAGTTCGCCCCAGGGCGCGGCGCGGCCACAGCGTGCGCAGTACGGCAATGCAGTTCGGAGCTAATGCTCTGACCGTGAACGTTTGCGTGGGTGAGGCGCTGCGTCGGTGTCTGCCGGCAAGGCGCGGCGACGACGGCGTAGCCTTGCCCTACGGCGAGGAGCCGGAACGCAGCCGGGGGCGGCGAAGTGGTGTCACAACCGTGCGAACGTTGGCGGTCAGGGCACTAGGTCAGCTCGTTGAGCGTGACGTCGAGAGCCGCAACCACCCGGCTCAGCCGGTTGCAGAAGGTGGTGCCGCCACCACCCGCGAACAGCAGGCCGACGGGCGGCAGGCCGGTCCTCCACTGCCAGACGAACGAGCCGGAGTCGCCCCCGGCCGAGAAGTCGTTGGCACCGGTCGACCGCACCGAGAACTGATCGCGGAAGTGGGCCACGCCCGACGCGCCGAAGTTGACGTTCACCGACACGCCGGTGGCCCGGATGGTGCCCTGCGTCAAGTCGGTCGTCCGGCCGGTCTTGCCCACCACCATGTTCACGAACGGCTCGATCACCGTGTTGCCGATTCGGAAGGAGCGAGCGGTCGGACCGCCACGGTGGAACACGTGCTCGCGCCGGATCCGATCGGGCCAGCACCACCCGGTCGCACAGTCGACGAAGTTCGTCGCTCCTGGAGCGAAGTCGATGGTCACGAAGCGCTCGAGGATCGCGATCCGGTCCGCCGGGTTCACGCCACCGTCGGCCGCGCCGGGCTGGATGATGGAGTCGCCGAAGCTCCCACCGTTCGAATCGGCCAGAACGTGGTTGTTCGAGACCATGAGCTGGCGCCGGGAGCGGTTGCCGCGCCCACGGGCCCAGCCGCCGATGGTGCCGGCGGTGATCCGGAAGTGCCCGACCGAGACACCAGCCGGCGCCGGTCGGAACCTCGAGCGGTTGGTCGTGTAGGCCTCGACCGGCCCGGTGACCTCGACTTCGACCGACAGGTCGTCGCTCGACGCGGCCTGGACCCCCATGGTGTCGACGATCTCGCGCCGCACCTGCTCCTCGTTCGCCTCGCTCTCCACGTACACCACGAGACTCGGCTGTCCCGGCATGGCGCCGCCGGAGAGGCCGACACCGAGGACGCCAGGGCTGTCGATGCTCCGTGCCGCCGCGAGCGACATGGCGTTGGACGACGCAGCTTCAGCCAGCCGCTGCTCGATCTGCTCCTTGACGCTGCGCAGCTGCTGCGCAGCGGCACTCGCCTCGATGTCGCCCCCGCCGTCGTCACCCCCTTCGTCGTCGCCGACCGGTGGCGGGTCGAACTCCGAATCGGACTCGCTCGACGCGTCATCCGGCGTCGGTGGTGCGTCGTACTCGTCACCCTCGAGGGCAGATGGACCGATTTCCGCGTTCTCGCCGAGGTTGCTGTCGTCAGCGTTCATGAGCGCCTCCTCAGAGGTGGCCCACTACCGAGAGACCTTCGGGGCAATGCACGCCGCCACCCCCCACTGATCCGATCCTATGAATCTGCCAATGGAAGGGCAAGAGAAATGCGCCACAGTGTCGTGGTGAGCCCACCCACCCGTTCGGGACAGACCGCCGACACCACGGTGCTGGCCAAGGCCGTGATCGCCACCACGGCCGGGGTGCTACCTGCGTTCTTGACCGGAGCCGTCGGCGTCCAGCTCCGCGCCGACCTCGGCTTCGGCGAGGCCGGCCTCGGGCTGGCGGTCGCCGCCTTCTTCGCCGGCGGGGCCAGCGGTTCGGTCGTGCTCGGCCGCCTCACCCAGCGCTTGGGCCCGACCGGCGCCCTCCAGGTCGGTGGGCTGGTGGCAGCGACGACCAACCTGGCCATCGCAGTCGGCGCCAGGTCGTTGACCGCGCTCGCCGCACTGCTCGCGTTCGGTGGCCTGGGCAACGCCATCTCGCAACCGGCCGCCAACCTGTTGCTGGCCAACCGGCTCCCCGCCGACCGGCTCGGCCTCGCCCTCGGAATCAAGCAGTCGGGCATGCCGCTGGCGACGCTGCTGGGAGGCCTGGCAGTGCCGGGTCTGGCCCAGACCGTCGGATGGGAGGCCGCCTACCTCGCTGCGGCGGCGGTGGCGCTGGTGTCGATGGTGTGGCTGAGCACCGAGCACGAGCCGGCCCGGGCGGTCGTGGGCCGGCACCGGCCCGAGACCCCGACTCTGAGCCTGGCGGTCCTCGGCCTGGGCATGTTCTTCGGCGCAGCGGCCGCCGGGGCGCTCACCGCCTTCCTCGTGAGCTCGGCCGAAGCGAGCGGGGTCGGCGCGGCGGAAGCCGGGCTGCTGCTGTCGGGGGGCGCCGCCTGCGGGATCGTGGTGAGGGTCACCGTGGGCATACGGGCCGACCGGCGACCGGGTCGGCACCTGCTCACGGTCAGCGCCATGCTGGCGCTCGGCGCGGTGGCGTTCGTGCTGCTCGCCGTCCACGAACCGGCCGTGGTGGTCGCGGCCACACCGCTGGCCTTCGGCGCCGGGTGGGCCTGGCCGGGGTTGTTCAACTTCGCGGTGGTCCGAGCCAACCCGCGGGCCGCGGCCGCCGCCACCGGCGTGACGCAGACGGGGGTGTATCTGGGTGCCCTGGTCGGCCCGGTCGGGTTCGGGCTCGTCGTCGATGCCGCCGGCTACTCGACCGCCTGGCTCGCCACCGCGGCTTCGGCCCTGCTGGCTGCCACGGTCTTCGCCGGCAGCGAGCGGTTCCTCCAGTCCATGGACTCCCCGCCCCGACGCTGACCCGCCCGACCCGGCCCGGCTCCCCCAGGCCCCTCCCCCCGGACCCCTGACGCCACCCCACCGTGCACTTCTGACTGTCCGGCTGGGGCCCACCGTGGGGCCTGGCGGTCATGGATCCAGGGGTGCCGCGGCGAGGAGGCTCAGTCGTAGGTGGCCTCGACCCACCACTGCTGGCCCTCCAGGGCAACCAGGTGGGCCTGCCCACCGGCGGTGACCAGCTGGAACCGGGCCCGGCGGCGATGACGCTCGGGATCCCACCACCGCTCGTCGACCGGCCACGGACCGGCCCAGGCGGTGACCTCGGCCCACGGACCGCGACCACTCTCGGGACCGGAGATGGCCAGCCAGCGGGGTGGAGCCGAGATCTCGCCCCGGCCGCTCACGGTGACCGCCCGCCGCTGGTCGTCGACCACCTCGGCCGAACGGCGCTGATGATGGACCACCGCCGGCGACGGGGACGGAACCCGGCCCGGCCACGGCGCGGCGGCTCGTGCCGTGTCGACGGGCTGGCGACCCTCGACCAAGGTCCCGGCATCGACCGGCACCAGCGCCAGCTGCTCGATCGGATCACGCCCACCTCGCCGCTCGGGCACCGACACACCGTCGGGTCCCAACAGTCCCTGGACCCGTGCCACCGCTCGCGACGCATGCTCGGCGGCCGCGGTGTGGCCGCCCCAGAACCCGAGCTGGCGGCCACGACCCGGCGTGATCTCGTCGGGGCGCAGCGCGAGACGGACGAGTCCCCCCGACGGCCGGGTGGCCGGCGCGCCGTTGAGCCACCCATCCAGTTGCCAGCGGACCCGTTCGGCGACGGCGTGGGGACCGAGCGCCCCCTCGTGACGCCACAGCCGAGCCAGCTCCTCGCCGGTCTCGGTCTCGGCGCTGATCAGCACCCGCGTGCAGGCGGCACCGATGTCGAGGAGACGGCGCTCCAGCTCGTCGGCCAGCGACTTGGCCACGAACGCGGCCTGGTCGACCCGCTCGACCGGCGGGTCGAGCTCGGCCACCACCTCGAGCTCGGCCGGCGGGTCGCCGGCGTCGAGAGGGCGCTCGTCACGACCCGATGCCAGCCGGTGGACGACGGCGCCCTCGGCCCCGAACCGGCCGACCAGATCTGCCACCGGGAGAGCCGCGATGGCGCCCAGGGTCGAGAGACCCAACCGCACCAGCAGATCGGCCAGCTCGGGCCGATCGAGCACCCCGACCGGCATCGGAGCGAGAAAGGCCGCGGTCTCGGCGGTCGGCACCACCACCGAGCCCCGATCGGCGGCATGCCGGGCCGCGATGGTCGCGGTGAACGGGCCGTCGGCAATGCCCACCCGGTACCGGCCCCGGCCGCCCAACACCGTTCCCATCGCATCGAGCACCCGATCGGCCAGGGCATCGTCACCCCGGAAGTAGCGGGACGGACCCCTGGTCGCCAGCACACAGCTCCCGGGACGGGTGATCTCCACTCGCGGAGAGATGCCGTCGAGCGCGGCAACCACCACCTCGAACTGCCGGGCCTCGGCGCCGAGGTCGCGCTCGACCACCGTCACATCCGGACACCGGCCCTGGGCCTCCCGCCGTCGCAACCCCTCGTGCACGCCGTGGGCCCGAGCCGCCAGCGAGGCGGCGATCACCCGGTTGGCGTGGACCACGATCACCGCGTCGTCGACCGGACGCCGGCAGGCCACCACCGGCCAATCCGGGCAGAGCACTGCCAGGGCCCGGTGGTCGTTCCCGCTGGCGCTCGGCGCGCCGTCGGGCAGCATCAGACCGCGGGGCGGAGCGGGTGGACCTCGGCCAGCGCCGAATCCTGGTCGACGCGGTGGTCGACGCGGTGATCGACGCGGTGGTCGACGAGGCGGACGTGGCCGTCGGCGTCGGGCAGCCACAGCTCGACCCGGCGGCGGGCCACCGCATCGCGGCGCGCCACCCCGGTGACCACGACCCGCCGGGCCCGGAGCGTGCCGTGACCGTCGCCCAGGCCCTGCCAGGTGACCTCGACCGAATCGAGTCGGAGGTCGGGGGCCTCGGGCCAGGCCCACCGCCCGACATGGACCAGGACCGCTCCCCGTTCGCGAGCCCGAGCGGCCAGCCGGCGCGCCACCGAGACCTTCACCCGATGCCCGGGTGCGACCAGCACCAGCTCGAAGGCATCGACCAGCGCAGCCACGACGGCTCCCCATTGCGCCGGTTCGGGTCGCTCGATCACCACCAACCGATCGAGCGCCACCCCCAGCTCGTCGGCCGCGGCCAGCCCCAGCCCCCTGCCTCCGACCACCGCCAACCACGAGCCGGCCACCGAGGCCTCGGCGACGGTGGCCAACGCCAACGACACCGCACCGATACCGGCCCCGGTCGACACCACCGTCCCCCGCCGCAGCCCCCCGTCGGGGAACAGCGGCACCAGCCCGGCCGTCACCGGGAGCACCTGGTCGGCAGCCAGGGTGACCGGCTGGGCCCACTCGCCCATCTGCCGCAACTGCCGGCGAGCCGTCTCGATCGACGGCTCGGCCCCCACGCCTACCTCGGCCCCCACGCCTACCTCGGCTCCCACTTCTGGTTCGGCTCCCACTCCCATGGACCATCCAGTATCGAACACATGTTCGATACTGGCAAGTGGGTGTGACGGTCGTTCGCCGCCGGTCACCCGTCGAGCTGGGGGACCTCCACGCCGGGGCGGTAGTAGATGAACAGCTCCTCGATCAGCTCACGGATGCCGTCGGTGCGAGCGCCCTTCTGGAGATCGACGGTGATGACGTTGCTGTTGACGTGGACCGCGTCGACCCCGCCGCGCGCGAACAGCCGACGGGCCAGCTCGTCGGGCGGGCGGTCGGTGACGGCGTCGTCGGCCGACCGGTAGTGCTCGTGGCCCATGCCGGTGATGCTGCGGTTGATCTCGAACCGCACCACCCCCGGGTTCGACGACGGCTTCTCGACGACGGTGATCGGCTGTCCCATGCGCGGCCGATGCTACCGGTGGGCCACCGGCTGCGGCGAAACCCGCTCGGGCGCCCGGACCGACCGCCAGGCGGCCACCGCCAACCCGATCGACACCACCGCCAGAACCGTGTGGACCACGACGAACCCGGTCGAGTGGTCGCCGGCGGCGATCTGCGAGCCCCGCACCAGCCACACGCCGATCGTCCACACGACGAAGGCGGCCAGCCCCATCGTCTCGCTCCGTGAGAAGCGACGCCCCCGAGCCCGAGCCAGCAGGGCCAGCGTCGCCGCCCCGCCCACCACGAAGCTGAGCGCGAGCAGCGTGCGGCCGACCTGGCCGGACGTCGACAGCTCGTCGTCGGCCCAGACGTTGCGAATCCTCGACCCCCAGACGACCAGGCTCCAGACCGCCAGCCCCCCGACCCACAACCATCGTGAACGCACGAAGGCGACGGTAGCGGGCTACTCGTCGAACAGGCTGGCCTGGGGGTCGTAGCGCCGGACCCGCGGCACGCCGGTCCAGGCCAGGCCGTCCATGAACACCCAGCTACGCCGATGGATGCTCGACGGCCCGTGACCCCGCAGCGCCGCCTTGTGGCGCGGGCACGGGTAGCCCTTGTTGAACTCGAAGTCGTAGGCCGGGTAGTGGGCGGCCTCGGCGCGCATGATCCGGTCGCGGGTCACCTTGGCCAGGATCGAGGCCGCCGCGATCGACAGGCAGGTCGCGTCGCCCTTCACGATGCGTCTCGTGCGGCCGTTGCCGACGAAGTCCCACTTGCCGTCGAGCAGCACCTGGTCGGCCTCGACGCCCAGGCCGGTCAGCGCCCGCCGGGCCGCCAATCGCTGGGCCTCGGACATCCCCAGCTCGTCGCACTCGGCCGCGGTGGCATGGCCCACCGCCCACGCCGCGCACCATACGGCGACCCGGTCGAACAGCGCCTCCCGCTCGGTCTCGGTGAGCAGCTTCGAGTCACGGATCTTGTACACCCGCCGGTGGCGGGGAACGACCGCCGCCCCCACGGTCAGGGGGCCGGCCCACGCGCCCTTGCCCACCTCGTCCATGCCGACGACGACCTCGTGCCCGTCGGCCCACAGCTCGCGCTCGACCCGCAACGACGGGGGCTTCGCTCTGATCGCCTTGCGGAGGGGGGGCGCGACCGTGGCCATCGCCCCGACCCTACTCCCCCGGCTCGACCCCCTATTCGACCAGCCTGACCGGGTCGCCGTTCATGGTCGCCGCCCACGTCGTGGTGTCGGCCACGCCCCCCGGGAAGGAGGCCCGCACCTTCACCCAGCAGCCCGTGGCGACGGTGTGCGCGCACGTGTAGTCGGGGGCGATCGGCACCTCGATCGAGATCAGCCGCCCGTTGTAGCCGGTGGCACCCTCCACGTTGTTGAGCTGGCAGATGTCGCCGGGATCGACGTCGAGCGGTGCACCGTCGTCGCGGTTGAACGTGCAGCCGGCGAAGAACGGCCCGACG
>JBFJYB010000100.1:0-8140 GCA_041622835.1 Acidimicrobiales bacterium
CCGCCCCACTTCCCCCTGGAGCTGTGACTGCTGAGGGCGCGCTGGCGCGCCCCGAGCAAACAGTCAGAGAAGCGGGGAGGGTAGCCTCACGCCATGTCGGTCTGGAAGCTGGTGCGGCGGGTACTGAGTGCACTGGGGCTGGCCGGGCTGGTCGCAGCCGGGGTCCGGTTGCGGGGATCGGGAGGGGTGCCGCCCCAGACCGGCGGCTGGCGTGAGCTGAACGAAGACCTCTCTTGAGGCTGGCGCTGGTCGGCATCGGCGCGGTCGGTGGCCGCGTGGCACGTCGCTTCGCTGCCGACCCGACGGTGACCGAGCTGTGGGTGCACCACCCCGATCCCGACCGCGCCGCGGCGGTAGCCGACGGCCTGGGCCCAGCCGTGGGCACCCGCCCGGTGCAGTTCGACGACGTCGACGCCGTCGTGTTGGCCAGTCCCTGTGGCACCCATGCCTCGTTGGCCCGTCGAGTGATCGCGGCCGGGCGTCCGGTGATCTCGGTCAGCGACTCGATCGACGACGTGCGGGCTCTGCTCGCGCTCGACGCCCTGGCCTGCGAGCGCGAGGTCAGCGTCGTGGTCGGTGCCGGGCTCGCTCCCGGGCTCACCGACGTGATCGCCAGCTTCGCCGCTCGCGACCTCGACCGCGTGCACGAGGTCCACGTCGCCAAGTACGGCACCGGCGGCCCGGCCTGTGCTCGCCAACACCACCGCGCGCTCGGCGCCCGGGGCGTCGAGTGGCGCGACGGCCGATGGGTGCCCCGCCCCGGCGGCACCGGGCGGCACCTCGGCTGGTTCCCCGAGCCCGTCGATGGCGCCGACTGCTACCACGCCGCCCTTCCCGACCCCATCCTCCTCCGACCGGTCTTCTCACAGGCAACGCGGCTGACGGCCCGGATGGCCGCGACCAGACGAGATCGCTTCACCTCGCGCCTGCCCATGCTGCGTCCGCCCCACCCGGAGGGCACGGTGGGCGCGGTGCGGGTCGAGCTCCGTGGGGAGCGCGACGGGCAGCGAGTGCTGCGGGTGCTCGGCGCGTCGGTCGCACCGGCGGCGGGCGCGGCGGCGGTGGCCGGGTGCGCGGCGGTGACCGTGGCCAAGGGTGACAGCTCACCCGGCGCGGGTGGTCTGGCCACCCGGGTCGACAGCCGAGATCTCCTCGAGGACCTGCGCGTCCAGGGAGTCAGGGTCGCGGTCTTCGAAGGGCTCCGCTGAGGGCTTCGCGGGGCCAAGCGACCCACCGCGCCACGGGCGCCGATACCCATTTGGGCAGAAGTACCCAAAATAATCGCTAAAGGTTTGCCGACGCGCGGTCGACACCTTGTGCCGTTGGGTCTCCGGTCCTACCGGAGGCGTGGGAGCCAACCAGGAGAGGGAGAGGCGAGTACATGGGTGAATTGTCGAGCGAGCTCACCGGCCTGATCGAGGAGCACCTGCCGTTGGTTCGGCACGTGGTCGTCCAGGTTGCAGTGCGCTTCCCCCGTCACGTCGACCGCGAAGAGCTGGCCCGCGCCGGCGCGCTGGGACTCGTCGAGGCGGCCCGCCGCTACGACGACACCCGAGGCGTCCCCTTCAACCGGTTCGCAGCCCAACGCATCCGGGGCGCCATCCTCGACTCGGTGCGCGCCGCCGACTGGGCGCCGAGATCGATCCGCGCCGTCGGTCGGGAGCTGGAGAAGGTCGAACAGCGGCTGGCCTCCGATCTCGGTCGCCGCCCGTCGGTCGACGAGACCGCCGAAGCTCTCGGCATGAGCACCACCGAGCTCGAGCGGGTTCGCACCAAGATGCACCGAGCGGTCGTGCTGGCGCTGGACTACGAGCTCTCCGGTGGCGGCGACGACGACGTGCTGCTGGCCGACATGATCCCCGACACGTCGATGCTCGAGCCCTGTGCCGAGATCGAGCAACGGGAGCTCCACGGCTACCTGCGCGACGCAGTGAGCCTGCTGCCCGAGCGTCACCGCCTGGTCACCGTCGGCTACTTCGTCGAGGGCAAGACATCGCAGGAGCTGGCCCGCTTCCTGGGTGTCACCGAGTCGCGGATATCGCAGCTGCGGTCCGAGTCCCTCGAGATGCTCCGCAAGGGCATCGAGGCCCAGTACGACGACGCCGCCAGGGCCGAGCCGACCGGGCGACGGGCGCGACGTGAGGCCCAGTACGCCGAGCACATCGCCGAGGCGAGCGAGTGGACCGATCGGGTCGAGCTCCGCTCGGTGCTCGAGCTGGTCGAGAGCTGATCCAGGGGCCGACGAGCCCGTAGGGGCCAGCGTCCCCTATCCGAGATCCGTCGACGAGCCCAGCAACACCAGCACCTCCTCGTGGAGGAGGCCGTTGGTGGCCACCACGTCGCCATCCACCGGACGGTCCCGTCCGTCGAAGTCGCTGATCCGCCCTCCGGCCTCGGGGACGATCACGTTCATCGGCGCCACGTCCCACGGGTGCAGTCCCGGGTCGACCATGGCGTCGACCCGCCCGGTGGCCAGCAGGATGTAGCCGTAGCCGTCGCCCCACGTCCGCATGCGCACCCCCGAGCCGGCGGTGGCGTGCAGCAGCGGTTCGGGCCAGTACTCGTAGCCGCTGGTGGTCACGTAGGCGCCGGTCAGCTCCGACGTCGAGCTCACCGAGCACGACGCACCGTTGTACGTGCAGCCCAGGCCCCGCCCGGCGGCGACCAGCTCGTCGCTCCCCGGCGAGAAGGCGACGCCGACCGCGGGGCCGTGCTCGTCGGTGAACGCGAGCAGGGTCGTGTACATGGCGACGCCGCGGGCGAACGACTTGGTTCCGTCGACGGGGTCGATCTCCCAGCGCCGTCCGGAGCTCCCCACGCTCACGGCGTGCTCCTCGCCGACGACGGTGTCGTCTGGGTAGCGCCGGGCCAGCTCGTCGCGGATGAAGCGCTCGACGGCGCGGTCAGCCTGGGTCACCGGCGAGCCGTCGTGCTTGGTGTCGACCTGGAGGTCCGGTCGGCGGAACCAGCGCAGCGTGAGGTCGCCGGCCTCCCGCACGATGTCGACGGCGTCGGCCAGCACCCGTGGATCGGCGTCGGGGCCGCTCACGTGGGCGGCCGGGGGAAGAACGCGCTGGTCCGGGCGGCGTACTCGGCGTAGCCGGGCCGGCGCTTGCCGATCGAGCGCTCGAGCAGGGCGACGCCCGACACCCGCAGCAGCAGGACGCTCATCACGATCGGCCCGACCACGGCGATCAGGCCCGGGCCCGTCGACGCGGCGACGAGGAAGATCCCCCACCACACGCAGAAGTCGCCGAAGTAGTTCGGGTGCCGCGTGTAGCGCCACAACCCGCGATCCATGACCTGCCCGGCACTGGCCGGATCGGCCTTGAACCGCGCCAGCTGGACGTCGCCGATCGTCTCGAACGCCATCCCGATCAGCCAGACTGCGCTCCCGACGACCGCCATGGCCGCGAATGCTCCGCGCTCGTCGGGGACCTGCCCGATCTGGACTGGTAGCGACACGATCCACATCAGCACGCCCTGGAGCAGGAACACCGTGACCAGGCTGATGAGCGGGAACCGCGGGCCCCAGTGGCGCCGCATGGCGACGTACCGCGGGTCCTCGCCCTTCCCGATGTTCCGCCACGCCAGGTACCCGCCCAGGCGCAGCCCCCAGATCGTGGTCAGCGCCACCAACAGGTTCTGTCTCGGCTCGTAGCCGTCGGCGGTGAAGCGGCTGACCCAGGCCACGACGACGAAGCCGAGCCCCCACACGATGTCGACGATGCTGGCGTCTCGCAGCGCCAGGCTCACCAGCCACATGGCGAGCATGAGGCCCACGATCACGATCGCGGCGACCCCGAGCACGCCCCCGTAGCTCATGTGCGGCTCCTCTCGTCGATCCAGCGGTCCACACGCTCCCATTGGTCATAGAGCCAGTCCACCCGGTCGGCCTCGCCGTCGGGGATGTCGCGACGGTCGATCCGCCACATCTCGCCCTCGATCGGCTCGACGATCGGGACGTTGCCGACGATGGTGCGGAACGAGTCGAACACCTCGAAGCCCCGGTGGGCGATCACGACGACGTCGGCCTCTGGCGCCCCGTCGAGCATGGCGATGGTCCCCCCGGGCCGCGGCGGGAGCAGATACCGCAGCCCGGCCGCCCGGTCGGCGTGGGCCGCGTCGCGTTCGGCGACCCGGGCCACGGCCCGCTGCTGGCGCGCCGGTGTGAAGAACGTGCCCTCGGGGAAGATCACCCCGGCGTCGTCGGGCCCGAGGCCTGCGGTCAGGGCCTGGATGGCACAGATGTCGGCGGTGTCGCCCTCGGTGGGCTCGCGATCGACGAAGTAGTTGGGCAGTCGGTGCCCGAACAGGTCGAGGCTCGGGAGCAGGGCCAGCTCGCGCTTGAGCACGTACCGCATCGCCATGTCCTCGCGCCCGAGGACGAACACGGGGAGCAGGGCGTCGAAGAAGCTGGTGTGCCTGGCGACGACGATGACCGGCCCGGGCCGGAGGTGGTGTGATCCCTCGATGGCGATCTCGAGGCCCAACCAACGCCGGGTCGCCCGCAGCAGCCCCGAGGCCCACCAGACCTGGACCCGGTGGTGACGGCGCATCGACCGGGCACCGCGGATCGTGACGCCGAAGCCGCTCGCGACCCAGAGCCCGAGGGCGGTGGCGATGGCCGCCAGCTCGTAGGCGGCGAATGACGCGCCCATGGCGAGGATCCGGAGCCGCCTCCGACGTCGCCAGTCGGTCACCGCGTCAGCGAGGGCTGCGACCAGGGCCAGTAGCGGCGAGAGCGCCAGCACCGCCAGGCTGCCGACGGTGACGAGCGGCAGGGTGAGCAGTCGGCGCCGCCAGCGGCCCCTCACCGGATCAGCTGCTCCGCACACCGGTTGCGGATCGCGCCGGGAGCCGACGCCAAGGATGGCGGATGCGAGTCATCGGAGTCAGAACCGGTGGCGGATCGCCCAGAGATCGGGGAAGACCGGCTTGAACAGCGACGCCTTCAGGAACTCGACACCCAGCGACCCGCCGGTGCCGGCCTTGTTGCCGATGGTTCGCTCGACCAGCTTCACGTGGCGGTACCGCCACTCCTGGAGCTCGGAGTCGAAGTCGACCATCAGCTCGAACAGCATCACGTAGCTGCCGTCGGACCGGTAGAGCTCGTCGATCCCCGCCTGGATCCGCTCGTCGGGGATGTGCGGTTCGGACACGTCGCGGGCCCGCAGGTCGGCGGGGATCTCGACCCCCCGCTGTTCGAGGAAGTCGTAGAGGCAGTCGGGCACCGACGGCTCGCGCAGACGCCGCTCAGCCCGGTCGCGCCCGAACAGGCCAGGGGGGTAGTGGTCGAGCGTGGCCGCGTCCTTGAGGCCGAGCACGAACTCGATCTCCCGGAACTGCATCGACTGGAAGCCCGACGAGGTGTCGAGCCGGTCACGGAACCGGATGAACGACAGCGGGGTCATCGTCTCCAGCACGTCGAGCTGGTCGACGAGCACGGCCATGGCGCGCTGACACCGCTTGAGGCTCGACATGACCCGGAACAGGTGGTTGTCGCCCAGGTCCTGCTTGATCTTGTCGAGCTCGTGCAGGAGCACGGTGAACCAGAGCTCGCTGACCTGGTGGATGACGATGAACACCGTCTCGTCGTGCTCGGGCGGGCGGCTGCGGGGCTGCTGGAGCGCGAGCAGCTCGGGCAGGTGCAGGTACGACGCGTAGGTCAGCGGGTCGGAGGTGGGATCGTCCATGAGCCTGGGTCGGGTCGGGCTGGCAGCCAGGCTAGACAGACGCGGTCAGACCGTGACGGCGATCGCCACGACGGCGACGGCCACGATGGCGGCGAGGACCGTCACCGCGGCGGCGACCAGGGCTCGGTCCTGTCGGCGGGCCTTGGCCACCGCCTCGGCGTAGGGCCGCCGGCTGAAGGTGACCATCGTGTACAGCGGTTCGAAGCGGTTCGGCAGGAGCCGGGCCAGCGTCTGCTTCAGCCGTTTGACGAGCAGGAACCGGCGAGACGCCACGCGGTCGCGCATCTCGACGAAGTTGTCGTGGGCCAGCTCGGCGAGGGCGTCGGCGTCGGGCTTGCGCCGCTCGAAGAAGGCGGCGAAGGCGCTCGCCCGGTCGGGCTGGGCCGCCAGCTCCTCCATGAGGATGGTCACGTCCTCCAGGGCGGCGTTGGCGCCCTGACCGTAGAAGGGCACGACGGCGTGGCTGGCGTCGCCCAGCAGGATCACGGTGCCGCCGTGGTGCCACGGGCGGCAGCGGATCGTGACCAGCGAGCTGGTGGGGTTGGCGACGTACTCGCTCGTCAGGGCCGGCATCAGGTCGAGGGCGTCGGGGAACTGGCGCTCGAACACGGCGACCACGGCGTCGGGTTCGACGATCCGTTCGAACCCCACCGGTCCGTCGAAGGGCCAGAACAGGGTGCAGGTGAACGACCCGTCGGGGTTGGGGAGGGCGATCATCATGTGGGTCCCGCGTGGCCAGATGTGGAGCGCGTTGGGGTCGATGCGGTGGCTGCCGTCGGCGGCGGGTGGGATGGTGAGCTCCTTGTAGCCGTGCTCGAGCTCGTCTTCGGAGTAGCTCGACGGCACGTGCCGGAGGAGCTGGCGCCTGACCGCCGAGTACGCCCCGTCGGCACCGACGATCAGGTCGGGTTCGATGACCAGCTCGTCGCCACCAGGACCCTGGAGCGTGACCCGTGGCGCCTCGGGGTCGAGCTCGACGACACCCAGCCCGAAGAGGGTGGTGACCCCGTTCTCGGCGTCGACCGCATCGAGCATGGTGCGGTTCAGGCCGTCTCGCGACACCGAGATGATGGCGTGCTCGGCGCGGGTGCCGTAGGGCTGGAACGTCAGCTCGCCGTTGGCCGAGTGCATCATCCGGCCCCGCATGGGTATCCCGTCCCGGACGATCTGGTCGGCGAGCCCGACCCGGTCGAGGGCGTCGATGCCCCTCGTCGACAACGCCAGGTTGATCGAGCGACCCTGGTCGTGATCGCTGGTGCGCAGGTCCGGTCGCTTCTCGACCAGGTCGATGCGATGGCCGGCCCGGGCCAGCCGCACCGCCGCCAGCGATCCGGTCAGGCCGGCTCCCGCGACGACGGTGTGCACGGTCACGGGTCGATCGGTTCGAACTCGATCGAGCGGCTGGCCGGGTCGACCGCGACCAGCCGGAGCTCGACGTGGTCACCCAGCTCGAGGTCCAGGTCGAGGCGGGTGATCACCGCGGGCTCCTCGAGCTGCACGGTCGACTCGCCGTCGCGGGAGGCGGTCACGACCGCCTCGAACTCGTCGCCGACCCGGTCGGCGAGCACGACGGCCTCCATGAAGTCGAGCTGGGCCCGCTCCAGGCGCCGGTCGCGGGCGCGCGCCTCGTTCATGATGGCCGGGAGCTCGTCGAGGGCCTCGGCCGCCCAGTCGGGCGTCGGTCGGCCGGCTACCGCGGCCAGCAGCACCTCGTTGGCGAACCGGTCGCAGAGCCGCCGCAGTGGGGCGGTGACGTGGGCATAGGTGGAGGCGATGGCCGAGTGCTCGGGCTCGTCGGGGATCTGGCCGTCGTGGAACGCCTCGTAGCCGGCGCCGCGCAGCCCGCTGGCCGCGGCGGCCAGCAGGGCTGCCTCGTTCGGGATGTTGGGGTCGAGCTCGCGCACCCGCTCGGCGTAGGACACCGAGTCGGCCCACCCGACGTGGAGCCCGCGCGCAACCCGGCGGAGTCGATCGACCTCGTTCTCGCCGGCCGGCGGCAGGGTACGCAGGATGCCCTCGCCCGCCTCGATCATGATGGCGGCCGCGGCGATGCCGGTCAGCAACGAGATCTGGGCGTTCCACGACTCGACGGGCAGCGACTGCTCGTAGTGGAGCTGGTACCCGTCGTCGTCGCAGCGGATCTCCTGAGCCGGGAGCTGGAGGCTCACCGCGCCCCGCAGCCGCTCCTGCTCCTGTCGGAGCCGCCCGATCTCGCGCAGCAGCCGCAGTGCCTTCGGCGCGTCCGTTTCGGCGAGCCGACCCTGCGCCTCGCCGTAGCTGAGGGCGGCCCGGTTCCTGACCAGGCTGCGCTCGACGTGGGTCTCGGCGATCGAGCCGTCGCGGTCGAGATCGATGGTCCACAAGATGGCGGGTCGGTCCTCTCCGGGGAGCAGGCTGGCCGCCCCCTCGCTCAGCACCTCGGGGTGCAGCGACGTCCGCCGGTC
>JBFJYB010000101.1:0-8133 GCA_041622835.1 Acidimicrobiales bacterium
GGTCGTGACCGCACGCCGGCGGCTCGACGCAGAGCTGGTACGTCGGGAGCTGGTCCCGAGCCGGGCCCGGGCCGCCGAGCTGATCGAGCAGGGAGCGGTTCTCGTCAACGGCACGGTCGCCGACAAGGCGGCTCGGCAGGTTCTGGCCGGCGACGCCATCACCGTACGCGGGCCGGCCGACCGGTTCGTCAGCCGAGCCGGCCACAAGCTCGACCACGCCCTCGATCACTTCGCCATCGACGTCGGCGGCCGGCGATGCCTCGACGCCGGAGCATCGACCGGCGGGTTCACCGACTGCCTGCTGCAACGGGGAGCGGCATCGGTGGTGGCGCTCGACGTGGGTCACGGCCAGCTCCACGAGCGCATTCGGCGCGACCCGCGGGTCGAGGTGCTCGAGCGGACCAACCTCCGCCAGGCCGAGGTCGCCGGCGTGGGAGGGCCCTTCGACGTGGTCACCGCCGACCTCTCGTTCATCTCCCTCGGTCTCGTGATGGATCGCCTGGTCGCCCTGGCCGGCGAGTCGGGCGACCTCGTGCTGCTGGTGAAGCCCCAGTTCGAGGCGGGCAAGCGCGAGGCCGACCGGGGTCGAGGGGTCATCCGCGACCCCGCGATCTGGCGGGAGGTGCTGACCGCGACGGCCGGCCACCTGCGCGAGGCCGCAGCGACGGTGAACGGGCTCACCCCGTCTCCGCTGCTGGGCGGGAGCGGCAACGTCGAGTTCCTGATGTGGGCGTCGGTCGGTGCCGGGCCCGACGGCGCCGTGGGCGTCGAGGAGATCGACGAGAGGATCGACGAGGTGATCGACGAGGTCGTCGTGGCCACCGCGGAACCGCGGTAACGACCGAACCGTCACCGGTCGCCTCTACTCTTGCGGCGTGGCAGCCATCGCCCTCGTGGTACATCACGGCCGATCCGATGCGGTCGTCCAGGCCGTCGAGCTGGCCGACTGGCTGAGCGAGAACGGCCACGAGGTGCGCGTCCCGAGCGGCGACGTCGACGGGCTCGACCCGACGCTGGCCCGGTTCGCGACCCCGGCCGAGCGGCTCTGCGACGGTGTGGAGCTGGCGGTGAGCCTCGGTGGCGACGGGTCGATGCTGCGGGCGTTCCAGTACATGGCCGACGCGGCCGTCCCGGTGTTGGGCGTCAACTACGGCGAGCTCGGCTACCTGACCCAGGTCGAGCCGGAAGGCACCCACGACGCCATCCGGGCCTGCCTGGCCGGCGACCACCAGATCGAGGAGCGGATGCGGCTCACGGTGTCGGTTCGGCGGGCCGACGGCCGTGAGGAGGCCCCCGGCGCGGCACTCAACGAGGCGGTGGTCGAGAAGATCGACAGCGGCCGCACCGTCAGCGTGGCGGTGTCCATCGACGACCAGCGCTTCATGACCTACGCGGCCGACGGCCTCATCGCCGCCACTCCCACCGGGTCGACGGCCTACTCGCTGTCGGCGCGGGGCCCGATCGTCGACCCCACCCACGAGGCCATCGTGTTCACGCCGGTGTCGCCGCACACCCTGTTCGATCGCTCGCTCGTGCTGAACGCCGGCTCGGTCGTCGACTTCGAGGTGCTGGGATCCCGGCCTGCCGCGCTGGCCCTCGACGGCCGGATCGTCACCGAGCTGGCGCCCGGCGACCGGGCGGTGTGCCGAGCCGCAGCCACGCCGGCCCGGCTGATCGTGTTCGGTCCTCGCGACTTCCACCGCATCCTCAAGGCCAAGTTCGGCCTGGCCGATCGCTGAGCTGCCGTGCTGGTCGAGCTGGCCGTCTCCGGCCTCGGACCGATCGACAGGCTGTCGCTGGTGCTCGGGCCGGGCATGACCGCGCTCACCGGCGAGACCGGGGCCGGCAAGACGCTCGTCACCGAGGCGATCGCCCTGCTGCTCGGCGCCCGGGCCGATCCGGCCATGGTGCGGGCCGGCGCCGACGAAGCGGTGGCCGAGGGCCGCTTCGAGGTCGACGGGACCGAGCTGGTGGTCCGCCGGGTCGTGCCGGCGGCCGGGCGGTCGCGGGCCTACGTCGACGGCCGGCTGGCCTCGGCCACCGAGCTGGCTGCGCTGAGCGCCGGGTTGGTCGACATCCACGGCCAGCACGGCCATCAGTCGCTGCTGCGCGCCGCCGGACAGCGCGAGGCACTCGATCACTACGCGGTCGTCGATCTCGAGCCGCTGCGCGCCGTGCGGTCCGAGCTGGCCGAGACCAGAGCCCGGCTCGACGCACTGGGCGGCGACGAGCGGGCCCGGGCCCGCGAGCTCGAGCTGCTCCGCTTCCAGCTCGACGAGCTCGATGCCGCCGGGCTCGTCGACGCCGACGAGGACGGTCGCCTTCGCGAGGAGGAGGACCTGCTGGCCGGCGCCGAGGGCCATCGGGAGGCGGCCCATGCCGCCTTCGAGCTGATTGGTGACGAGCAGGCCGGCGACCTGCTGGCTCGGGCTCTGGCCGAGCTGGGCGAGCGTCCGCCGTTCCGGTCGGTGGCCGCTCGCCTCGAATCGGTCGCGGCCGAGCTCGGCGACCTCGCCCGCGACCTTCGCGATCAGGCCGAGGCCATCGAGTCCGACCCGGAACGGCTGGTCGAGGTCCAGCAGCGGCGGGCCAAGCTCCAGGAGCTGCGCCGCAAGTACGGCGCCACGCTGGGCGAGGTGCTCGACTACCGCGACGAGATCGCCAAGCGGTTCACCGAGCTCGAGTCGCACGACGAGGTCGCCGGTCAGCTCCAGCAGGCCCTGACCACGCTCGCCGAGGCCGAGGCGGCCGCTGCCGCCCGGGTCGGTGCGGCCCGCCGTCAGGCCGCCCCCGGGCTGGGCGCGGCCATCACCGCCCGCCTCCGCGAGCTGGCCCTGCCCCGGGCGACGGTCGCCGTCGAGGTCGGCGACGACGATCCCGGCGACGCCGTCGCGTTCACTGCGTCGATGAACTCGGGCGCGGCGCCGCTGCCGCTGGCCAAGGTCGCCTCGGGGGGTGAGCTGTCCCGCACGATGCTGGCGCTGCATCTCGTGCTCAGCCAGGGTCCTCCGCTGATGATCTTCGACGAGGTCGACGCCGGTGTGGGCGGCGACGCCGCCACCGCAGTGGCCGACGCGCTGGCCGAGCTGGCGTCCGAGCACCAGGTGCTGGTGGTCACCCACCTGGCTCAGGTCGCGGCGGCCGCCGACCACCAGGTCCGGCTGACCAAGCACGACGACGGCGCCGGGGTGTCGACCGCGGCCGAGCCGCTCGACGGCGAGGCCCGCGTCGGCGAGGTCGCCCGCATGCTGTCGGGCTCGGGCGACAGCGACGCCGGTCGCGACCACGCGCGCGAGGTGCTCGACCGGGCGGCTGCCCGCCGCCGACGGCGGCCGCGCTGACGAGCAGATCTACCCGGATCACGACCGGAGTGCCCCACGCGCGGTACGGTCGGATCCCGTGACGAAACACATCTTCGTGACCGGTGGTGTCGCCAGTTCGCTCGGGAAAGGTCTGACCGCCTCCTCACTGGGCCGACTGCTCAAGTGCCGGGGGCTGCGGGTCACGATGCAGAAGCTCGACCCGTACATCAACGTCGACCCCGGCACGATGAACCCCTTCGAGCACGGCGAGGTGTTCGTCACCGACGACGGCGGCGAGACCGACCTCGACCTCGGGCACTACGAGCGGTTCATCGACGAGAACCTCTCGCGCGACTCCAACGCCACGACCGGGTCGATGTACTCGGCGGTGCTCGCGGCCGAGCGACGCGGCGACTACCTGGGCAAGACCGTCCAGGTCATCCCGCACATCACCGACGAGATCAAGCGTCGCATCCACCGGCTGGCCTCCGACGACGTCGACGTGGTGATCACCGAGGTCGGCGGCACGGTCGGCGACATCGAGATCCTGCCGTTCCTCGAGGCGATCCGGCAGTTCCGCCTCGACATCGGCCGGGCCAGCGTGTGCTACATCCACGTCACGCTGGTGCCGTTCATCGGACCGTCGGGCGAGCAGAAGACCAAGCCGACCCAGCACTCGGTCACCGAGCTCAGAGGTCGGGGCATTCAACCCGACGCCATCGTGGTTCGCTCCGAGTCGCCGATCTCTGGGGCCTTGAAGCGCAAGATCTCGAACCTGTGCGACGTCTCGGTCGACGCGGTGGTCAACGCGGCCGACGCCGAGAGCCTCTACCAGATCCCGCTCGTTCTGCACGAGGAGGGGCTCGACAAGGTGGTCTGCGAGCTGCTCGGGTTCGACGGCGACGTCGACCTGGACGAGTGGCGGGCCCTCGACGCCCGGGTCCAGGCGGCCAGCCTCCCGGTGCGGATCGGGATCATCGGCAAGTACGTCAGCCTGCCCGACGCCTACCTCTCGGTGGTCGAGGCGCTCAAGCACGGCGCCATCCACCACGGCGCCGACGTCCAGATCGAGTGGATCCAGGCCGAGGACGTCGAGGGGCTGCTGGTGGAGAACCGGCTGCGCGACCTCGACGGTGTGGTGATCCCCGGCGGCTTCGGCGAGCGGGGCATCGAGGGCAAGATCGCGGCGGCCACCTACGCGAGAGAAGAGGGGATCCCGTGCCTCGGCCTGTGCCTCGGCATGCAGGTGATGACCATCGAGTACGCCCGCAACGTGCTCGGCCTCGACGGCGCCAACTCGAGCGAGTTCGACCCGTTGACGCCGTACCCGGTGATCGATCTGATGGACTCGCAGCGCGACGTCACCGACATGGGGGGCACCATGCGCCTCGGTGCCTACGTCGCCGAGCTGCTGCCCGGCTCGCAGGTCGCCGAGGCCTACGGGAACCTGGTCGTCTCGGAACGGCACCGCCACCGCTACGAGTTCAACCCGCGGTTCCGCAAGCGCTTCGACGAGACGCCGTTCGTCTGCTCGGGGTCGTCGCCCGACGGCCGGCTCGTCGAGTTCATCGAGCTGAGGGACCACCCGTTCTGGATCGGGACCCAGGCCCACCCCGAGTTCAAGAGCAGGCCGAACCGACCTGCGCCGCTCTTCCGGGAGCTGATCGCCGCCAGCCTGGCCCGGCGGGAGGGCCGCAACCCGCACCTGATCCACCTCGACGCCGACTCGGCATCGAACCCGGCGGGGTGACCGGAGGCTTCCGCCGAGGGGACGAGGTGGAGCTGCACCGCGGTCCCATCATCCAGCTGGCGATCGGCCAGTTCACCGCTCCCGACGGCGAGCAGTTCGAACGCCAGATCGTGCGTCACCCCGGTGCGGTGGCGGTCGTGCCGGTCGACGGCGACGAGGCGGTGCTGATCCGGCAGTACCGGCCGGCGGTCGACCGGGTGATCCTCGAGATCCCGGCCGGCAAGCGCGACGTGCCCGACGAGCCGCCGGAGATCACCGCCGGCCGCGAGCTGGTCGAAGAAGTCGGTCTACGGGCCGGCACGGTCGAGCTGCTCGGCTGCTTCTACAACTCGCCCGGCTTCTGCGACGAGTACACCTGGTGCTATCTGGCCACCGATCTCGAACCGGTCGACCGCGCCGCCCAGGGAGCCGAGGAGCGCCACCTCGACGTCGAGCGGGTCCCCTTGGCCGAGGTGCCGGGGATGATCGCGCGGACCGAGCTGGTCGACGCCAAGTCGATCGTCGGCCTGCTCCTCGCGCAGGACCGCCTGCGGCGCAGGTGATGGGCGCCCCGACGACCGACGCGCTCCCGCTCGAGGCTCGCGACTTCCTGACGTGGCTGCGCGTCGAGCGGGGCCGGGCGCCCAGCACGTTGAGCTCCTACGCCCGCGACCTCCGGCGGTACTGCCGCTGGCTGGAGGCGTCGGGCACCGACCTCAACCACGTCAGCGAGGACCAGATCGTCGGGTTCCTCCGGCTCATGCAGAGCGAGGCGCGGGCCGCGGCCTCGGTCGCTCGCACCATGGTCGCGGTCCGTTCCCTGCACCGCTACCTGGCCGCCGAGGAGGTGAGGCCCGACGATCCGACCGCCGGCGTCGAGCTGCCCCGGGTGCCCCGAGGCCTGCCGAAGGCGCTGGCCGAGGCCGACGTCGAGCGGCTGCTCGATGCCGTCGAGGGTGACACCCCCGCCGCCCGCCGCGATCGAGCCATCCTCGAAGTGCTCTACGGCACCGGCGTCCGGATCTCCGAGCTGGTCGGCCTCTCGTTGCCCGACGTCGACCTCGACGCGTCGCTGATGCGCGTGCTCGGCAAGGGCTCGAAGGAGCGGGTGGTGCCGCTGGGCCGCCATGCCCACCGCTCGCTGGTGCAGTGGCTCCAGCCGCCGGGGCGGGGCGGGCTCGAGCCCGAGCGGTGGCCGAGCCGGGACGACGCCGAGGCTGTGTTCCTGAACCGGAGAGGGAGGCGTCTCAGCCGCCAGGGCGCGTGGGGGGTGGTGAAGAAGCACGGCTCGCGGGTCGGGCTGGGCGCACGGCTGACGCCCCACGTGTTGCGGCACTCGTGCGCCACCCACATGCTCGACCACGGGGCCGACGTCCGGACCGTGCAGGAGCTGCTCGGCCACGCGTCGGTGACCACCACCCAGGTGTACACCAAGGTGTCGCAGGAGCGGCTCTGGCAGGTGTACGCCGCCGCCCACCCTCGGGCCAAGGCGGGATAGGGGTGGCGCTGCCGGGCCGACCGCTGCACCTGGCGCGGCGGTTCTTCGGCTCGCTCGGGCGACGGGCTCCCGACCCGGCCGCCGAGGCGCGGCTGCTCGAGCGGATGCGTGACGTCGAGGTCGAGCTGTACCGCATGCTCTCCGACGCCGATCGGCGTCACGCGGTCGGGTCGGCCACGGCCGCGTCGAGCCTGCTCGGGTCGGCTGCCACCGACGACCTGGTCATCGCCGCTGCGCTGCACGACGTGGGCAAGCTCGACTCGGGCCTCGGGACCGGGGGCCGGGTGGTCGCGTCGGTCGCGGTGGCCGTGCTGGGCCGCGAGCGGCTGGGGAGCCTCGGGGCGCGCTGGGGCCCGGCAGCCCAGTGGGCCACCTATGCCGACCACGCCGAGCTGGGGGCGCAGCGGCTGGCCGCGCTCGGGTGCGCCGACCCGGTGGTGGCCTGGGCCCGGGAGCACCATCGCCCGCCGACGGAGTCGAGCCTCGGCCGCGACGTGGCCCGGGCGTTGGCGGCGGCCGACGATCGCTGAGTCGCTACGCTCGGCCCGTGCCCGAGACGCCCACCGAGATCCCGCTGATCATCAGCGTCGACGACCACCTCGTCGAGCCTCCCCACCTGTGGGAGCAGTGGCTCCCGGCCAGGTACCGCGACGCCGGTCCCCGGGTCGAACGGCGGAGGGTCGGCGACATCACCTTCGTCGGCGGCTCGAAGATGTACGAGTACGACCTCGACGCCGACGACGCACCGTGGGGCGACGTGTGGTTCTACGAGGACCTCGTCTACCCCAACACGCGCCACGTCGCCGCGGTCGGCTTCGACCGCGACGACATGGAGGCGGTGCCGATCACCTACGACGAGATGCGGCCCGGCTGCTACGAGCCCAAGGCCAGGGTCGACGACATGCGGATGAACCACGTCGAGGCCTCGCTGTCGTTCCCGACCTTCCCGCGGTTCTGTGGCCAGACGTTCTACGAGGGCAACGACAAGGAGCTGGGTCTGGCCTGCGTGCGGGCCTACAACGACTTCATGATCGAGGAGTGGTGCGGCGACAGCGACGGCGCCCTCATCCCGCTGATCATCATCCCGCTGTGGGACGCCGAGCTGGCCGCCGACGAGGTGCGGCGGAACGCGGCCCGGGGGTGCCACGCGGTCTGCTTCAGCGAGATCGCCCCCAACCTCGGCCTGCCCAGAATCCACACCGGATACTGGGACCCGTTCTTCGCGGCCTGCCAGGAGACCGCCACCACGGTCTGCATGCACATCGGCTCGTCGTCGAAGATGCCGGCCGCGTCCCCCGACGCGCCCCCAGCGGTGGCTGCGTCGCTGAGCTTCAACAACGCCATCGCGTCGATGTCGGACTTCCTCTTCTCGGGCGTTCTGGTGAGGTTCCCCGAGCTCAAGCTGGCCTATTCGGAGGGCCAGATCGGCTGGATCCCCTACATCCTCGAGCGGTGCGACGACGTCTGGCGCGAGCATCGGGCGTGGGGCGGGGTGCGCGACACGATCCCCGAGCCGCCGTCGACCTACTACTACCGCCAGATCTACGGGTGCTTCTTCCGCGACCAGCACGGCCTCGACAGCCTCGACAAGGTGGGCGTCGACA
>JBFJYB010000102.1:0-7990 GCA_041622835.1 Acidimicrobiales bacterium
CCGTGACGTGCTCGACTCGCTGATACGGAGGGCGGCCGACGCCGGCGCGACCGTGGTGCTCGCCAGCCACGAGCTCGACTGGGCCCTGGGTGTGGCCGAGCGGTCGGTGCTGCTCGCCGGAGGCGTCGTCCACCCCGGCGCCGATCCCGCGGAGCCGCGTGCCGCCGACCCGGATCCGGTCGTGGAGCCCGTCGGTGGTCCGTGACGCCGGGCTGATCGCGGCCAAGGATCTCCGTGTCGAGCTCAGGTCACGGGTCGCGACCATGCAGGTGCTGCCGTTCGCCCTGCTCGTGCTGGTCATCTTCGCCTTCGCCCTCGACGGCGACCAGACGACGCTGCGGACCCTGACCGCGGGGCTCTACTGGGCCGCGGTCCTGCTGGCGGCCGTGCTGGTGATCCAGCGGGCGTTCGCCGTCGAGTCGGTCGACGGGATCCGCGACGCGCTGCGGCTCTCGGGCCTGCGGCCGGCATCGATCTTCCTCGGCAAGGCGGCCGCCATCGCCGTCGAGCTGCTCGTCGTCGAGGTGGTGCTGGCGGTGGGGGTCGTGGTGCTGTTCGGCTCGACGTTGCGCGGCTGGGGTCTGCTCGTCGCGACCGGTGGGGTCGCGGCCGTCGGGATCGCAGCCGCCGGTACCCTCTACGGGGTGCTCGCGGCCGGCCTGCGGGTCAAGGAGACGATCCTCCCGATCCTGCTGCTCCCGGTGCTGGCGCCAGTGCTGATCGGCGCCACCAGGGCCTTCGGCGCCGCCCTCGGTGATGTCGCAGTGGACGGATGGTCGTGGTTCAATCTCCTGGCGATCTTCGCCCTGGTCTACGGAAGCATGGGAATCGTCGCATTCGGGTCGCTCCTGGAGGAGTCGTGACCACTTTGACCGCCAGCTCGACCGGCTCCCGGGGTTCGAGGATCCTCGGAGTGCTCGCGCTCGTCGGCGCGGCGTGGCTGGTGATCCTCGCCCTGGCCATCAGCCCGGCCGACCAGACCCAGGGCGAGCTGGTACGGCTCATGTACGTCCACGTGCCGTCGGCGTGGACCGCGTACCTCGCGTTTGCCCTCACCGCGGTCGGGAGCGCCATGTACCTGTGGAAGCGCTCGCAGTGGTGGGACCTGGTGGCAGCGTCGTCGGCCGAGATCGGTGTCCTGTTCTGCGGGCTGGCCCTCCTGACCGGCATGATCTGGGGTCGACCGACCTGGGGCAGCTACTGGGAATGGGGCGACGCCCGGCTCGTCACCACCCTGGTGCTGTTCTTGATGTTCGTCGGCTACCTCGCCGTCCGGCGCGTGCCCGCCGACCCGCACCTGCGGTCCCGTCGGTCGGCCTTCGTCGGCATCCTGGCCGCGGTCGACATCCCGGTCGTCCACTACTCGGTCAAGTGGTGGCGCACGCTCCACCAGCAAGCGACCGTCCTCAGCACCGACTTCGATCCCAAGATCGACGACCTGATGCTGTTCACGCTGGTGTTCGGCATGGGCGTGTTCACGCTCACGTTCCTGTGGCTGCTGGTGCACCGGTTCCGCATCGCCTGGCTCGAGGAGCAGGTCGACGAGGTCGCCCTGGCCGACGCCATCCGCGAGCGCCGCTCCGAAGCCACCGAGACCGCCCTGGCCGGAGCCGAGCCGTGAGCGGCGCCCCGACCCGTGTCGTGAACCGATGAGCGACTGGGCCTACATCCTCCTCGGCTGGTCGGTGACCGGTGGCGCAGTCACGCTGTACGCGCTGCGCGTCGTGGTGAGAGGGCGGATCCTGAGCCGCGCCGTGCCCGAGGACCGGCGCCGATGGACGAGCTGACCCCCCGCACGGTCGACGCAGCTTCGCCGCGCTCACGGCTCCGGCGGCGGCTGACCATCGGCCTCGCAGTCCTCGCATTCGCCGCCGTCGGGTTCGTGCTGTTCAAGGGGCTGAGCGACGCCGCGCTGTTCTTCCGGAACGCCGACGAAGCGGTGGCCGATCGCGACGACCTGGGTGACAGCCGCTTCCGGCTCCAGGGCGTGGTGGTCGACGGGACGGTCCGAGCCGACGGCGACCTCGTGCTGTTCGCGGTGGCCTTCAACGACGTGGTGGTCGACGTCGCCCACCGCGGCCCGGCCCCCGAGCTGTTCCAGCCCGACGTACCCGTCGTGCTGGAAGGACGTTTCGCCGACGGCGCCGCCCCGCAGGGCATCACCTACGTCGACACCGGGGGGACCGGCGGCGACGGCTACCACTTCGCCAGCGACCGCATGCTCGTGAAGCACGACAACGAGTACGTCGCCGAGAACGAGGGGCGGTTGCGGGACGCCGAACGGGGCGGCACCGCCGACCGATGAACCTCCGACGGCCGGAACGGTGAACGCGGCTCTCGGGTCGGCTGGGGTGACCATCGCCTTCGTGGCCTCGGTGCTCGGCGTCGCCACCACCGGGCTCGGGCTCCGGAGCCGGCGGGGCGACCTGCTCGGCCTGGCCCAGCTCTACGCGTGGACGATCCTGGTCGCCGCCGTCGTATCGGTGGTCGCCATGGAGCGGGCGCTGATCACCCGCGACTTCACCGTCGCCTACGTGGCCGAGAACGGCAGCAGCCGGACGCCGGCGCTGTTCAACGTGGCCACGCTGTGGGGCGCGCTCGAGGGTTCGATCCTGCTGTGGGGCCTGGTCCTGGCGCTGTACGTCGCGATCGTGGCCACCAAGTTCCGGCGCCGGCTGGCCGACCCGTTGGTCGGGTGGGCGATGCTGACCATGTTCGTCGTGGCTGCCTTCTTCTTCGCCCTGATGATGCGCCCCGTGTTCGGCCTCGACATCGGGCCGGCCAACCCGTTCGAGACGTTCGATCCGCCGCCGGGCTACGACGGCCCCGGCCCCAACCCGCTGCTCCAGGACAACGTGTTGATGGCCTTCCACCCACCCATGCTCTACCTGGGCTACGTCGGGTTCACCGTGCCGTTCGCGTTCGCCGTCGCCGCGCTGGCGACCGGCCGGCTCGGCGAGGGATGGCTGGTCGAGACCCGGCGGTGGACGCTGGTGGCGTGGGGGTTCCTGACCACCGCCATCGTCCTCGGGGCGTGGTGGTCCTACGACACGCTGGGCTGGGGCGGCTACTGGGCGTGGGACCCGGTCGAGAACGCGTCGCTGCTGCCGTGGCTGACCGGGACCGCCTACCTGCACTCGGTCATGGTCCAGGAGCGGCGCGGGATGTTGCGGGTCTGGAACCTCTCCCTCGTGTGCGCCACCTTCTCGTTGACGATCCTCGGGACCTTCATCACCCGGTCGGGCGTGCTCGACTCGGTCCACGCCTTCACCGAGTCGAGCATCGGCCCGGCCCTGCTCGGCTTCTTCGGCGCGGTGGTCGCCGTGACCATCGGGCTCATCGCCTGGCGAGGCGACCGGCTGCGCTCGCCGGGACGGATCGACTCGGTGCGATCGCGCGAGGCGTCGTTCATGGCCAACAACCTGGTCTTCGCCGCGTTCGCGTTCGTCGTGCTGCTCGGGACCCTCTTCCCGTTGGCCGTCGAGGCGCTGAACGGCGATCGGATCTCGGTGGGCGAGCCCTACTTCAACCGGATGACGATGCCGATCGGGCTGACCCTGCTGTTCCTCATGGCGATCGCGCCGGTGCTGCCGTGGCGCACCACCACCGGCGAGCTGCTGCGCGCCCGGCTCGAGTGGCCGGCGTGGATCGGCGTCGCCGCGATCCTGGTCGCGCTGATCGCCGGGGCCCGCGGGCTGGTGCCGCTGCTGACGTTCGGCCTGGCCGGGTTCGCCGGCGGCTCGGCCGGCCGCCAGCTCGTGCTGGCCGCCCGCCGCCAGGGGTGGCGGGGTCTGGTGGGCCGGGCCAACGGCGGCATGATCGTCCACCTCGGGGTGATCCTCGTCGCCGTCGCCTTCGCGGCCAGCACCAGCTACCTGCACCAGGGCGAGTTCCAGCTGGCCGAGGGCGAGTCGGCGGTCATCGCCGGCCACACCGTCACCTACCTCGGCGTCGAGGAACGGGAGCTCGCCGAGAAGACCGAGATCCGGGCGCTGGTCACCGTCGACGGCTCGCTGGAGGTGCCGAGCCTGGACCGGTTCCTGGTCAGGGGGCGGGTCGTCGGCGACCCGGCGACCCGGTCCACGCTCACCGAGGACATCCAGCTCGCGCTGATCACCGCCCCCGACGAGCCGGGCGATCCGATCGTGATCCGGGTGACAGTCCAGCCCTTGATCATGTGGCTCTGGATCGGCGGCGGCCTGATGGCGGTGGGCACCGTGCTGGCGGCCGTTCCCGGCCGGCGCCGCCGGCCGACCGCGGCGGTCTCCGCGCCGGCCCCGCTCGAGGCGGAGGCGGTCACCGCCGAGCAGGTGCCTGCGGGCTGATGTCGCCCACCGACGGGCCCGAGCCCGGACCGCTCGCCGAGCTGCCGCCGCGCCGCCGCCTCGGACCCTGGCTCGGTGGGGCGGCCGCGGTCGTCGTCGTGCTGCTGATCGTCGTGCTGGCGACGCGCGACGCCGAGCGCAACCAGCCCGGTCGAGGGGCCCTGCTCGGGGCGGTGGTGCCGGCCGTCGCCGGGCCGACGCTCGACGGCTCGACGTTCGACATCGACGACCAGCGGGGTCGGTGGGTCGTGGTGAACTTCTTCGCGAGCTGGTGCCCGCCGTGCCGGACCGAGCACCCCGAGCTGGCCCGCTTCGCGGCGGACCACGGCTCGGGTGACGCGGTGCTGGTCAGCGTGGCCATGAACGACCGGCTCGACGACGTGGTCGCCTTCTTCGACGACCTGGGCGGCGACTGGCCGGTGCTGGCCACCGACACCACATCGATGGTGATCGACTTCGCCGTCACCGCGCCGCCCACGACGTTCCTCGTCGCTCCCTCGGGGGTGGTGGTGCAGGAGTTCGTGGGCCCGGTGACCGCCGACCAGCTCGACGGCACGATCGGCGCCCTCGAAGCGCGGGAGTCGGGTTCGTGACCGGGCTGGCCCGCGCGGCCCGGGTCAAGCTCTCGTGGTCGCTGCTCGCCATCGTCGCGGTCGGCGCCCTCGAAGCGCGGGAGTCGGGTTCGTGACCGGGCTGGCCCGCGCGGCCCGGGTCAAGCTCTCGTGGTCGCTGCTCGCCGTCGTCGCGGTCGGCGCCCTCGCGTTCGGCGCGCTCGACGACACCGGGCCGCGCACCAACGCCGATCGGGTGTACGACCTGGCCCGAACCATCAACTGCCCCCAGTGCCAGGGTCAGTCGGTGGCCGAGTCCGACGTGGCGATCGCCCGCGAGATCCGAGCCGACATCGCGGCCCGGATCGATGCCGGCCAACCCGACGACGAGATCCGGCAGGTGTACATCGACAGGTACGGCGAGTGGATCGTGCTCACACCGAGCGGGGAGGGGTTGACCAGCCTCGTCTGGGTCATCCCGGTCGTGGCGGTCGCGGCCGGGCTGGTGGTGCTCGGCTACGCCGTCCGCCGGTGGAGAGCCGACGCCGCCGGGTTGGACCGGGCCACCGAGGCCGACCGCGAGCTGGTCGAGCGACTGCTCGCCGAAGCGCCGGCCGACGACGACTGTTGGCGACCGCCGGCGGGCCCGAGGCCGGTCGCCGACTCGACCCCGACGAGCTGGCCTACCTGGAGGAACAGCGGGGGTTCCTCGTGCGGAGCCTGCGGGATCTCGACCGCGAGTACGAGGCCGGTGACGTGGACGACGGCGAGTACTCCGCGCTCCGCGACGACTACACCAAGCGGGCCGCCGACGTGGCCAGGGCGATCGAGTCGCAGCGCGCCGTGTTCCGGGAGTCGGTGCCCGATCCCAGCCGGATCCGCCGGGTGGTGACCGTCGTCGGGATCGTCGTCGTGGCGGCGGTGGCGGGACTGCTGCTGGCTCGGTCGGCCGGCTTCCGGACGTCCCGCGACACGGCCACCGGCGACATCCGGACCGGCACGCGCACGCTGCTGCTGGAGGCGGGCGAGCTGGCCGCCGCCGGCCGGATCGACGAGGCCATCGCCACCTACGACGAGGTGCTCGAGCTGCAGCCCAGCAACGCCGAGGCGCTGGCGTACAAGGGCTGGTACCTCTACCTCGGCGGCCGTCTCGCCGAGGCCGAACCGCTGCTCGCCGACGCGGTCGCCGCCGACCCCGATCTGCCGGACGGGCGCGTGTTCCGGGCCGTCGTGTTCACCGATCTCGAGCGCTTCCACGAGGCGGCGGCCGAGCTCGACCGCTTCGACGCCGGCGATCCACCTCCGGCCATGGAGCGCCTGGTCGAGGACAGCCTGCTGCGCGAGCGGGTGCTGGCCGGCCGCCTCGTCGCGGCCGAGGACCCGGACGAGGTCCTGGCCGTGACCGTGGCGGCGCGGCCGGGGCTGACGGCCCGAGCCGGTCGGTTGCTGCTGGCCCAGGGCCAGCCCGAGCTGGCCATCCGGACCTTCGACGCGGTGCTGGAGGCGGCTCCCGACGACGTCGACGCTCTCCTCGGGCGGGGGCAGCTCCTCGTCGCGACCGGGCAGCTGGTCGACGAGGGTGTGGCCGACCTCGATCGAGCCCTCGAGCTCGCTCCGGAGGACCCCGAGGTCCGTCTGCTGCGGGCCGAGTCGTTCGCCGGCATCGGCGACGCCGACGCCGCCATCGCCGAGCTCGACGCCTTCGATCGGCTCCCGTCGCCTCCCCCCGACCTGGGCGCCCGCGCCGCCGACCTGCGAGCATCGATCGGAGGCTGAGCGGTCGGGGGTGCGAGACTGGCCCGAACCGAACACGAGGAGCGTGCCATGTCGTCCACCCCGGGTCCGTCCATCACCGGCATCTCGCACGTCGACCTGAGCGTCACCGACCTCGAGGCGAGCGACGCCTGGTACCGCGAGCTGCTGGGCGCGGTCCCGCTGTTCGGCGGTCGCAGCGACGAGCACGGCCTCGACGTCCGCTACATCATCGAGCCCCGGTCCGGGGTGGTGATCGGGCTCGAGCAGCACGACGCCAACCCGGGCACACCGTTCGACGAGCGGCGGGTCGGGCTCGACCACCTGGCGTTCAACGTGGCGTCCCGCCAGGAGCTCGACGACTGGCTGGCCCGGCTCGACGAGCTCGGCATCGCCCACTCGGGCATCACCGAGGAGGAGCCGTGGGACGTGCTGGTGTTCCGGGACCCGGACAACATCCAGCTCGAGCTGTTCTTCCTCAAGGCCGACCCCGCCGACCTCCTGCCGAGCTGACCGAGGCTTCGGAGGCGCCGCAGTGAGCGCACCTGGCCTGCTGATCGGCCAGGGCCGGGCCGCCGACGTGTACGACATCGGCGACGGTCGGGTGCTGCGCCGCAACCGCACCGGGGCGCCGACGGCGGTGGAGGCGGCGGCGATGGAGCACGTCAGGGGTCACGGGTACCCGGTGCCTCGGGTGTACGACGCGAGCGGGCCGGATCTGGTGATGGACTGCGTGGAGGGCGCGACCATGCTCGACCGCCTGCCCCGGCAGCCGTGGCGGCTGTGGGCCTGGGCCGCGATGCTCGCCCATCTCCACGACCGCCTGGCCGAGGTCCCGCTTCCCGATACCGACCTCCCGGCCCGGTTCGGCCGGCCCGAGGTGGTCGTTCACGGTGACCTGCATCCGGCCAACGTGATGCTCACCGCCGCCGGGCCCGTCGTCATCGACTGGTCGAACGTCGGGGTCGGTCCACGCGGCGCCGAGGTGGCCAGCACCTGGATCATCATGGCGACCAGCGAGGTGCAGGGTGGCACGGTCGCCCGGGCGTTCCAGACGGCGGCCCGGTCGTCGTTCGTGCACCGGTTCCTCGCCCGGGCCGGCCGAGAGGCCGCTCACCCGCTGCTCCCGGCCGTCGCCGAGCACCGCCTCGCCGACCGCAACCTCCTGCCCGGCGAGGCGGGCGACATCCATCGCCTGCTGGCCCGGGAGGGATTTCCCGGCTCGCCGGGTTGACGATCGAACGTGTGTTCGATAAGGTGGTGGGCAGCTTCCCCGGCTGAACCAGTCTCACGAGAGTGTCACTCTCGAGAAGGCAACGCGATGTGTGAGTGTGCGGTGATCGGGGCAGAGCCCGGTGGGAG
>JBFJYB010000103.1:0-7966 GCA_041622835.1 Acidimicrobiales bacterium
CCGATATCAACACGATGCGCAGCGAGTCGAGGGCGCGCTGCACTACGCGCGCTATCGGCCTCTGATCGCGTCGGTGCATGGCGGACTCCTTGGCCGTCTGTGGGTCGATGGGTGATGGGCTGCCCCTGTCGGCCGTCCCCATCGGGCATTGAGGAAATCGGCCCGGGTCCGACGACCTCCCCAAAACTGCTCACGGGCCGTGGGGTCGTGCCGATGGGGGCTCTCGTGCACCATGCCGACGCGGAGATCCGAGAGATGATGCGCCCCCGAGCGCGAGGACCGGCCGGCATCGCGTTCGTCGTCGTCCTGAGCGTGGCGGTCGCGGCCTTGACCGGGACGATCTTCACGATCACGGTCAACCTGCGGGACCTGGCGCGCGACACCGACGCGCTCGTCTCGGTCGACGCCACCATCCAAGCCACGTTGGCCGCTGGTGCCGAGGTCGCCGCGGCCATGGGCTCGGGAGACGCCGAGGAGCCGGGTCCGGCCGCGGCCCTGGCGGGGCTCGAGGCGCGGTTCGTCGAGTTGGCCGTCAGCGGCGTCGACCTCGAGCGGACGACCGAGCCGCGAGTCAAGCTCTACGCCGACCTGGGGCGAACCACCGCCGAGCTGACCGGGGCGGGCGACGAGCCGGCCGCGGCGGCTGCGCTGGCCGATTTCCAGCTGACCGGGACCGACCTGCTCTTCGAGCTCGGCCAGATCCGCTCGGGGCTCGAAGCCGAGGTCCGGGACCGCCACGACCTGCTGGAGCTGCTGGGATCGGTCGCGCTGGCCCTGGCCGCCGTGGTGATCCCGACCGTCGGCGTGTTCATGTTCAACCAGGTCACCCGCCGGCGGCGCGAGACGCTCGAGCTGGCCCATGACCTGTCGGTCACCCGCAGCGCCTCGACCCGGCGGGGTGAGCTGTTCGAGCTGACCGCGCATCGCGTCGCCACCGCGCTCGACGAGTCCGTGAGCCAGCTCACCGAGGCCGAGCTCGACGGCGAGCACGCCCTGGTTCCCGGTCTTCTGACCGCCCGCCAGCACCTCGACGACCTCGAGGCCATGGCCCGGTTCAACGGGTCGGGGTTGACGCACCAGTTCACGGCGGTGCCGGTGCTCGACATCCTCGACGACGCCCGGTCCGACCTCGGCATCGACCTGCTCGAGCTGACCGCAGTCAGCCGGGACGAGAAGATCTGGGCCGACGCCGACACGACCGCTCACGCCATGCGAGCGCTGCTGCGGATCGCGCTCGATGCCGAGCCCAAGCGGCTGGTCGCCACGACCGGCACCGACAGCCAGTCGGTGCACTGCCTCGTCACCTACGACGGCGAGCTCCTCGACCCCCAGCTCGTGCACCTCCTGTTCGAGGAGCGCATCGCCGACGACATCTGGGACTCGATCGACGACCCCCATGCGTTTCGGCTCGTCATGGCCCGCACGCTGCTCGAGACCGCGGGCGCGCGGGTGATGTACCGGACCAAGCGGGGCGCCAACCAGTTCCACCTCCGCTTCCCGGCTCCGGTCACCAGAACGCTGCCCGACCCCCGAGCGGTCGAGCCCGAGATCGAGGCCACCGAGCCCGCCACCGTCTGATGTGGTCCCGACTGGGCGCCGCGACGTCGGTCGTCACCATCGCGCTCGCGCTCTCGGCCCCCGCAGCTGGGGCCGGCGACGACGGCGGGACGCTCCCCGACGATTTCGACTTCAACTTCGGCGACCCCGCCGACACCACCGCCATCCCCTTCCCCGACCTCGACCCCGACCCCGCCATCCCCGACGGCTTCGACTTCAACTTCGGCGACCCCGCCGACACCACCGCCGTCCCCGACGGCTTCGACTTCGACTTCGGCGACCCCGACACCACCGCCATCCCCTTCCCCGACCTCGAACCAGACCAGGCCATCCCCTTCCCCGACCTCGGCCCCGCGCCGCCCACCGTCCCCGACGGCTTCGACTTCGACTTCGGCGACCCCGACACCACCGCCACCGGCACCCCCTTCCCCGACCTCAGCCCCGCACCGCCCACCGTCCCCGACGGCTTCGACTTCAACTTCGGCGACCCCGCCGACACCACCGCCATCCCGTTCCCCGAGATCGGCGAGCCGGCGGCCGAGGTGGTCGACGATCCGTCGCCGGCCCCGCTGCCACCTGTCGCCGATCCCTCACCGGCCGATCGACCGCCGGCCGACACCGGACCGGGGATCCCGTTCCCCGAGCTGCACGACCCGGCGCCGCCGGTGCCGGTCGCCCCACAACCCGAGCCCCAGCCGTCGGCGCCCACGGACGGGCCCATCACGATCTCGACCATTGCGACCTCGGTGTCCGACGCCGTCGACGCCGTCGAGCTCCCGGTGATCCTGCTGGCGGGGGTCGGCATCTGGATCGTCGTGCTCGCCCTCGTGCTGGCCGCCTTCAACAGCCGTCAGGTGATGCACTCGATCTCCGGCGTCAAGGAGGGCGCGTTCGTTCCCGCTTACCACCGTCCCGGCGGCGGCGACGCCAAGACCATGGCCTTCGCCTTCCGGCACAATTCGGTGAAGATCTGGCAGGCGGGCCCCGGTCGCAGGAAGCGCAAGCGCCGGTGGCTCCCGGTGGCATCGCCGGTGGGCCGGGTCTGGGTCGATCGATCGCTGACACGGCCGGCCCACCGCGCCCCGGACCAACCCGAGGCTCTGGAGCCCGACGAATCGGAGGCCGAAGACCCGGAGAACGCCCAACCACAGGCCGACGAAGCGGCCGACCGGCCGCCCGCGGACACGACCCCACCCGACGACGAGGCCCCATCCGGGACCGCGGCGCCGGCCGGGCACGCGGAAGAAATGTCGCCCGAAGCCGGTTGACTGGAGGTCCAGCACACCGTCTGTCAGGGAGGACCCATGGCCGAGCCGGCCCACACCGACGAGGAGCTACGAGAGCGCCTCACGCCCGAGCAGTACCAGGTCACCCAGAACAAGGGCACCGAGCGGGCATTCAGCGGCGAGTACTGGGACTGCCACGACGAGGGCACCTATCGCTGCGTCGTGTGCGACGCGCCGCTGTTCGCCAGCGCCACCAAGTACGACTCGGGGACCGGGTGGCCGAGCTTCTACCAGCCGATCGACGACGATGCCGTGGTCAGCGAGGCCGATCACAGCCACGGCATGGTCAGGACCGAGTCGCTGTGCGCCAACTGCGGTGCCCACCTCGGGCATGTGTTCGACGACGGTCCGGCCCCGACCGGCGAGCGGTTCTGCATGAACTCGGCGTCGCTGCGCCTCGACCGCGACACCGCCGACGCGAGCTGATCTCCCCCGGCGGTCAGGCCCGCAGCGCCAACCGCCCGACCGTGGTGTAGCGCGCCCCGTCGGGGTGCAGGTCGCTGCGGACCAGTTCGATCTCGCGCACGAGCCACGAGCCGGCCGGCACCGGCGCCACCGGGAGCGCCGCCGTGCGAGCGGTCCTGGCCAGCCGGGCGAGGGTCACGTGCCCGACGAAGGGTCGCGAGCCAGGTGGGTCGCCCACATGGCGGGTGCAGGCGACGACGCTGGCCGCCAGGTCGTCCAGCCCCTCGACCCGCACGCACACCACGCCCTTGCCGAGCATGGTCACCTCCTGGTCGAGCCGAGCGCGAGCGGTGCCGTGGTCGAGGCTCCCGAGGGCGGCCATCGCCGCCGAGGGCGAGGCCCGGCCGAGGAAGCGCAACGTCACGTGCCACTGCGCCGGCCGGGTCCAACGGACCCCGGTCGCCTCCGGTCTCGGCAGCTCGGCGACGATCCGCTCGACGGTCGCCGGCAGGCGGACGGCCACGAACAGCCGGGCGTCGTCTCCCCGGCTCGCGTCACGGTCCGTGCCCACGGCCCGACGCTACTGTCGTCGCATGCCGACTCCGGCCGGGTACTCCGGCACACCGCTGGTCCAGAAGCTCGGCATCGGGGAGGGCCATGTCCTCGCCCTGATCGAGGCGCCACCGGAGGCGCCCGCCCTGATCGCCCCCCTGCCCGCGGCGGTGGAGGTCCGAACCGACGTGCGCCGCAAGCCCGACGTCGTCGTCGCCTTCTTCGTCCGCCGGTCGCGCCTCGAGCGGCGGCTCGCCGGCCTGGCGCGAGCGATCCATCCCTCCGGCGGTCTCTGGATCGCGTGGCCGAAACGGGCGTCGGGCGTGACGACCGATCTCACCGAGGACGTCGTGCGGGAGCTCGCCCTCGCCGGTGGCCTCGTCGACAACAAGGTCTGTGCCATCTCCGACATCTGGTCCGGTCTGCGGCTCGTCTACCGCCTCGTCGATCGCTGACATGCGCTGGAACGTGCGGGGCGAGCGGGCCATCTACACCAGCGACTGGGTCGGGTTGACGCTCGTCGACGTCGAGCTGCCTGACGGCCGCAGGCTCGACCACCACGTGGTCCGGTCACAACAGCCAGCGGCCGGCACCGTCGTCGGCGATCCCGATCGGGGCGTCCTGATGATCTGGCGCCACCGTTTCATCACCGACCGCTGGGGGTGGGAGATCCCCGCCGGCCGCGTCGACCCCGGCGAGACGCCTGCCGATGCCGCCCGCCGCGAAGTGTGGGAGGAGACCGGATGGCGGATCGACTCCGTCGAGCCGCTCATCCACTACCACCCGTCACAGGGCCTCAGCGACCAGACGTTCCACATCTTCGTCGGCACCGGCGCAACCGCGCACGGCGAGCCGCCCGACCGTACCGAGGCCGAGCGGGTCGAATGGGTGCCGGTCGACGAGGTCCGCCGGCTGATGACGGCCGGGGAGCTGCGGGACGGTCTGAGCCTGACCGGGCTGGCGGTGGCGCTCGCGACCGGCGTCGTCGGCTGACCAGGTTCGATCGCGAACCCGCTCGACCGGCCGCCGCTGGGACGCGAACATCGTCGCCATGGACACCCCCGGGGCGGGCGTGGAGATCCGCGCCCTCTCGCCCGATCCGCCGGCCCGCGAGCTGGCGGCCGTGCTCGAGCTGCGGCGCGCCCTCGAGCGCGAGCAGTGGCCCCACGACCCCGAGCTCCCCGAGGCCGAGCTCTCGGCCCGGCTCGCCTGCTCCAACCAGCATCTGCGGACGGTGGCGCTCGTCGCCTGGTCGGGCGAGGAGGCGGTCGGGATCGCCGAGGTCGAGCTCCAGTACTTCGACGCCAACCGCGACCGCTGCGAGATCGAGGTCGAGGTGAGCCCCCGCCACCGCCGGAGGGGCATCGGCGTGGCGCTCGCCCGTGAGCTCCTCGACGTCGTCGCCCGCGACGGTCGACGGCTGACGGCCGGCTGGGGCCCGGTCTCGGACCAGGCCGACGGCTTCTGGTCCCGGCTCGGTGCGGTCCTACGGTTCCAGGAGCACGCCAACCGCCTCGACGTGGCATCGGTCGACCCCGCGCTCATGGAGAGGTGGATCGACGAGCGCCGACAGCGGGCCGGCGACCTCGAGCTGGTCGAGTGGGTCGGTCGGTGCCCCGACGAGCGCCTCGACGCCTACACCGCCATGAAGGTGGCGATGAACGACGCCCCGATCGGCGACCTCGACTACGAGCCCGACGCCCTGAGCCGGGAGCAGGTGCGGTCCATCGAGCAGTCGCGGATCGACAAGGGCCGGGAGCACTGGGCGATCATCGTCGTCGACCCGGCGACCGGCGAGGCCGTCGCCCACACCGAGGTGCAGGTCAACGCGTACCGCCCGGCCGTGTCGATCCAGAACGACACCGTCGTCGTGCCCGCCTACCGGGGCCGCAGGATCGGGCGCTGGATCAAGGCCGAGATGTGGCAGCGGCTGCGCGAGCACCGCCCGGAGGTCGACATACTGACGACCTACAACGCCGGCGACAACGAGTACATGCTCGCCATCAACCACGCCATGGGGTACCGGTACATCGCGTCATACGGCGGCTGGCAGGCCGAGACCGCCGCCATGGCCGAGCGGGCCGCTCAGCTGGCGACCGGGGAGCCGGGGTAGGGAGCAGGGTCGCCGGTCGCCGGGATCACCGGTCGGTTCCACCCCATCAGGTCGGCGAGCCGCTCGGTCGCCTCGCGCCAGTCGTCGGGGCGCCAGCCCTCGGCTGCACTCTGGAGCTGCAGCGCCTGATCGAGGTGGACGAACGCCGGCAGCTCCCGCAGACCCAGGGCGCGAACGACCGTGCGATCGGGATCGACGAAGGTGAGGAACTCGTCGGCCAGGGGGCCGAGGAACTGGCGGGCCTGGTCGGCGTTCCCGGTGACGAGCCAGGCGACCCGACAGTCGGCGCCGATGAAGTTCCGCATGATGCGGGCCGCGCCCTCCAGCAGCCACGCGCTCTCGAGCGTGAACGGGTCGAGGGCCACGAACACCAGATGGAACGTGGTCACCCACTCCTCGGCCGGCCTCGGCTCGCCCTGGAGCGGCGTCAGCGTCAGGTCGGGACTCGGGGGGTTGGCCACGGGCGAGCAATCTATCGCGAGGCGCCCCGGGAGGGCCGAATCCCGCAGTGACCGCAGGGTGATGCCGACGCACTAGCGTCATGGCCATGGCCGACTTCACGTTCACGGAGTTGCTGCCGCTGGGCGAGGACACCACCGAGTACCGCCTCGTCGGCACCGACGGGGTGTCGACCTTCGACGCCGGCGGCCACACGTTCCTGAAGGTCGAGCCCGACGCGCTGATGCGGCTGACGTCGGAGGCGATGCGTGACATCGCCCACTACCTCCGGACCGAGCACCTCCAGCAGCTCGCCAGCATCCTCGACGACCCCGAAGCCAGCGCCAACGACCGGTTCGTCGCGCTCGAGCTGCTGAAGAACGCCAACATCGCCGCCGCAGGGGTCCTCCCGATGTGCCAGGACACCGGCACCGCCATCGTCATGGGCAAGAAGGGGCAGTTCGTCGTCACCGGCTTCGACGACGAGGAGGCCATCGCCCGAGGCGTCTTCGACACCTACGAGACGTCGAACCTGCGGTACTCGCAGCTCGCGCCGCTCGACATGTTCACCGAGCAGAACACCGGCAACAACCTGCCGGCCCAGATCGAGCTCTACGCCGACCGGGGCGCCGCCTACAAGCTCCTCTACATCGCCAAGGGCGGGGGTTCGGCCAACAAGAGCTTCCTGTTCCAGGAGACCAAGGCGCTGTTGAACCCCGACAGCCTCGTGCGGTTCCTCGACGAGAAGCTCCGGTTGCTCGGGACGTCGGCCTGTCCTCCCTACCACCTCGCGGTGGTGATCGGAGGCACGTCGGCGGAGTACTCGCTGAAGACGGCCAAGTACGCGTCGGCCCACTACCTCGACTCGCTCCCCACATCCGGCAGCCCGGCGGGTCACGGCTTCCGCGACCTCGAGTGGGAGCAGCGCATCCTCGACCTGACCCGCGAGTTCGGGATCGGTGCCCAGTTCGGCGGCAAGTACTTCTGCCACGACGTGCGGGTGATCCGGCTACCGCGCCACGGAGCGTCGAACCCCGTGGCAATCGCCGTCTCGTGCTCGGCCGACCGGCAGGCCCTGGCCAAGATCACCGCCGACGGCCTGTTCCTCGAACAGCTCGAGACCGATCCGGCCAGGTTCCTGCCCGAGACCACCGACGACGAGCTGTCGACCGAGGTGGTCCGCATCGACCTCGACCAGCCGATGGACGAGATCCGGGCCGAGCTGAGCCGCTACCCGGTGAAGACCCGGCTCGCGCTGAACGGCACGCTCGTCGTCGGACGGGACATCGCCCACGCCAAGATCAAGGAGCGGCTCGACGCCGGGGAGCCGATGCCCGACTACCTGCGCGAGAGCCCGATCTACTACGCCGGTCCGGCCAAGACCCCCGAGGGCTACGCGTCGGGTTCGTTCGGCCCCACCACCGCTGGCCGCATGGACAGCTACGTCGACCAGTTCCAGGCCGCCGGCGGCTCGCTGGTGATGTTGGCCAAGGGCAACCGCTCACGCCAGGTCGTCGACGCCTGCGCTGCCCACGGCGGCTTCTACCTGGGCTCGATCGGCGGACCGGCCGCCCGCTTGGCGAAGGACTCGATCCGGAGGGTCGAGCTGCTGGAG
>JBFJYB010000104.1:0-7961 GCA_041622835.1 Acidimicrobiales bacterium
ACTCGGTGAGCCCGTCGTAGAGCAGGCGGCCGACGGCAAAGCCCTCGGAGTCCTGGATGTTGTACGAGTCGATGAAGGTCGGCTCGACCTTGCCGACACGGAGCAGGCCGGCGGCTGCGGGCCCCTCTTCGGGTGCTTCCTCTTCGGGTGCTTCCTCTTCGGGTGCTTCCTCTTCGGGGGCCTCCTCCTCGGGGGCTTCCTCTTCGGGGGCCTCCTCTTCGGGAGCCTCCTCTTCGGGGGCTTCGTCAACGGCTACGTCTTCGCCCTCGTCGTCGCTACCACACGCCGTCGCGACGAGCGCGAAGGCGAACAACAGCGCGAGAAGTTTCAGCACGCGTGATCGGTTCAAGGTCGTTCCCTCCATGGGAGTGAGCAGATTGCTCCGCACTACCCGTACCGTGACCCGCAGGCAGCCGGATACGAAACCGTACGGCCGACGCGCCGCGTATGCAACGGCAGGGAACAGGTGTTCGTCCGCGATCGGAGGGTTGATGAACCCACCGTCGGTGCCGATGGCTCTACCCTGAGCCGACCGATACGAGCCCAGGCCACGGGGTGGGCCCCGGGAATGCCCGCCGAGGCCTCGATGTTGCAGAGCGGACAGGAGGAAGAATGAGCGAAGCGCTTGCCCAACACCTGATCGACCATCTGCTCGACGCCATCGACGGCGAGCTGTCGGGCCGCACGCGGGTCATCGACGGTCTGCTCGATCTGCGGATCGCGACCGAGCGCGCCGACGTGGTCGTGCGCATCGACGAGATCCTGGCCTCGGTCCCGGGCGTGACGACGGTCGCCAACGCGTGGTGGATGGCGACCCTCGAGGACCTGCGCGAGCTGCTCGGCTCCTCGTCGCTCACCGCCTCCTAGGACTCGCCGCTTCCAGGGTCCCGCTCCCCCGTCCTCCGGCCCTCTTCGACTCCCTCCCCCCGAAAACCCCGACGACCCGCTCTGCGTCTCTGCTGGAGAGTTGCAGGCGGGTCGTTCGGGCTCAGGGAGGGGGATCTCTGAGGGGGGAGACCTGGTGGTCGGCGTCAGGCGGCGAGCAGCCCCGTGACCGCCTCGTCGCGCACGCTGTGGCGGGCGCCGTAGGCAAAGGCTTCCAGATCGAGCTCGCTGGCCCGGCGCCGGTAGGCGGCGGCGATCGGCTCGGGCATCGACCCGGCCTGGGCTCGCAGGCTGCGGGCCCGGTCGAGCAGCGTCCGGACGTGGCGCTCGGCGGCAGCGGTCCTGGAGCTCGGTGCGGGGGATTTCGTACTCACGAGGGTTCTCATCGGCGGCTTTCTCTACTTGTTGAGGCTGTCTTGTCAACACTACGGATCGCCCGGGTATTTCGGATGCTTCCGATTCGGCCTGTGGTTTCGGTCACATCGAACCCGTCTGCTGTCACGTCCCGGTGTGGCCCGTCAGGCGCCCGTGGTCGCGGCGTCGACCAGCGAGACGGCCTGGCCCACCCTGGTCGTTCCCGGCCTCCGCACGGTCGCGTAGACGCCGAGATCCTGGTCGAAGTCGCGCACCACCGTGCGCAGCACCTCGCGGTCGGCCGGGAGGTCACCGACCGGGTGGGTGACCATGACGCATCGTGGGCAGCTGGTGCTCACGTCGATCTCGGTGGTCCCGATGCGCAACGTCCGCCCGGCGAGGGTCAGCTCGGGGCGGTAGCCGTCGCCGGGCAGGTCGAGGACGAGGTTGGGCCGGAACCGCCTCACGTCGATCGTGGAGTCGGGAGCGCGGGCCGCGAGCTCGGCGAGCGACTGCTGGCTGAGCAGCAGGAGCGGGAACGCGTCGAAGTAGGTCCCCGGCGGCGACTCGAACTCCATGATCGTGGCCACCACGTCGACCGGCCAGCCGTCGAAGTCGGGCAACGGCTCGTCGTCGAGACGGCCGAACACGCTGCGCAGCTCGTCGATCACGTCCTCGGAGTCAGGCGCGCCTCGCCGGTAGTGGTCGAGGTCCGTCGATGGCCGTCGGGGCCAGAGGGTGACCTGGCGACCAAGGGCGGCGCTCAGCCGCTCGTGGAGGCCGGGATCGTCGGTGCGAACGGTCGTGCCGTCGGGCAGGGTCAGCTGGGCGGTCGGCGACGGGTGCTCGTCGGTGGGCTCGGTCACATAGCGCGCCGAGCACGACATGAGCTCGGCGATCTTCTTGGCGCCCCGGATCCCGCCCCTGACCTCGTCGCGGGTCGCCCACCCCCGGTCACCGGCGACGCCGGAGCTGGTGACCGTCGCCTCGTCGAGCTGCTCGCCGCCCATGCTCTTCACCGGGTAGCGCCAGATGGCCGAGAGGGTGCCGATCACGCTGCCGGACACTAGTGGATGAGGTTCGAGGCCCTGGCCGTGGCAGGCTGGAGGCGTGGACTACCCGAACGAGCCGCCCCGACGGCCCCCGCTGGCCGAGGAGCCCGACGGCGACGGGTCCGACCGCCCGCGCGCGCCGAGGCAGAGCGGCCAGGGGTCGGTGCTGGCGGCGGCCATGTTGGCGGTCGGCGACATCATCGAGCCCGAGAAGACCAAGGTCGAGATCCAGCAGCACAACGACGACCCCGAGCCCGATCTTCCCGTCACCCTCGACTTCGGCGATCTGCCTCCACTTTGATTCGGCGCCGCCCTCCGTGGCGGCGCCTCATGTGTCGCCCGGCGGCGAAGCCGCAAGCGGGCGACCTGTCTGACGGTCGTCGGTTCGTCGGGGTGCGGCCATCCGTGGCCGCTCGCCGTCCATGAGACAGCTCAGTCCGACTCCCGGGCTTCGAGGTCGGCCAGCGCCGCTTCCCATGCCGTGAGCAGCTCGCCGGCGCGGGTCTGCGCCGCGGTGTGCAGGTCGGCCAGCTCGGAGACCCGCTGGTGGTCGCCGTAGATCTCCGGGTCGGCGAGCTGGTCGGCGAGCGCGGCGGCCTCGGCCTCGGCCCGCTCCCACGCCCGCTCGGCGGCTCGGACCCGTTTCCTGGCCCCCTGCGTGCCCTCGCGCGCCCGAGCCGAGGCCCGGCGGCGCTCGGCTCGAGGATCCGGCTTCCTGGCCGCGACCGGCGCGGCCTCGGTCGGCTCGATCCGCGGCGTCAGGACCTCCTCGGGCGCGCCCTCGTGCCACCGGGCCGTGCCGCCTCGGATCTCGATGAGGGCGTCGGCGATCGACCGGATGAGGTAGCGGTCGTGGGTCACCAGCAGCACCGTCCCCGGGTAGGCGGTCAGCGCGTCCTCCAGGACGTCGCAGCTCGGCAGGTCCAGGTGGTTGGTGGGCTCGTCCAGCACCAGCAGGTTGGCGGGCAGGGTCATCGTCTTGGCCAGAGCCAGGCGGGTCTGCTCGCCGCCGGAGAGATCGCCGACTCGCCGGTCGGCAGCATCGCCCGGGAAGCCGAACGAGCCGAGGACGGTGCGGAGGTTCCGTTTCCCCGGATCGGCGATGCTCGAGGCGAACTCCTGGTACGCGGTCTTGTCCGGGTCGAGCACGTCGGTCTGATCCTGGGCGAAGCTGGCCACCACCAGGTTGTTCCCGGTCGTGATCGACCCCGAATCGGCTTCGAGCTCACCGAGCAGGGCCCGTAGCAGCGTCGTCTTGCCGGCCCCGTTGGGGCCGACGAGGGCCACCTTGCGCCCCCGCTCGACCACCAGGTCGACGTTGCGCAGCACCGGTTCGCCGTCGTACCCGATGTCCGCCCCGACCAGCTCGGCCACGATCCGCGAGGATCGGGGCGGCGGCGGGAAGGCGAACCTGGCGACCAGCTCCTTGCGGGACGGGGGCGTCAACCGCTCGAGCTTCTCGAGGGTCTTGACCCGACTCTGGACCTGCCGGGCCTTCGTGGCCTTGTACCGGAAGCGCTCGATGAACTGCTCGACCCGTGCGATCTCCTTCGCCTGGTTGGCGGCGGCCGCCTCCTCGCGTTCGAGGCGTTCCTCTCGCTGCACGACGAACTCGGCGAACCCGCCCACGTACTCGGTGGTGGTGCCGCCGGCCAGCTCGATCACCCGCTCGGCCACGTTGTCGATGAAGTCCCGGGCGTGGGAGACGAACAGCAGTCCGCTCCGGGTCGAGGTCAGATGGTCCTCGAGCCAGGCCACGCTGTCGACGTCGAGGTGGTTGGTGGGCTCGTCGAGCAGCAGCCCGTCGGGCTGCGCGAGCAGCAGGCGGGCCAGGGCGACGCGCATCCGCCAGCCGCCGGACAGCTCGGCCACCGGCCGGGTGGAGTCGCTCGGCGCGAAGCCGAGACCGCTGAGCACCCGCGCCGCCTCGGACTCGATGGCGTAGCCGCCGAGCTGCTCGAAGCGGCTCTGGGCCGAGCCGTAGTCGGCCAACGCCTGCTCGTGCTCGGCGCCCGAGGTGGTGGCCAGCCGCACCTCGAGGTCGCGTAGCCGGTGGGTCAGCTCGGTGATCGGTCCCGCGCCGAGCAGCACCTCGTCGAGCACGGTCGTGTCGGGGGGCTTCGGCAGATCCTGGGGGAGGTAGCCGAGCGTGAACCCCTTCGAGCGGTGGACCTCGCCCTCGTCGGCCGGCTGGAGACCCACCAGGATCTCGAGGAGGGTGGTCTTGCCGGTGCCGTTGCCTCCCACCAGCGCGATGCGGCGTCCCGGCGACAGCTGCAGCGAGACGTCGCGGAACAGGACACGGGTGCCGTGGGACTTGGCCAGCCCGGAGGCGGTCAACACCGTTGGGAGGCTAGCGGCGCGCCTTTTCCACCAGCGGGAAGATCACCTCGGCGCCGACGGTGGACTCGATCACCTCGGTGCGGCTCTCCTCGGTCAGCGGCTCGTAGCCGTCGGCGGCGGCCAGGGCCAGGGGCAGGAGGTCGAGATCTCCGGGGGTGCAGAAGCCGTGGACGCCCGGCGTCGAGAGCGTGAAGCGCACACCACGCTCGACTGCCTCGGCGGTCATCCACGGCTCGTACCAGGTCGTGGCGGTGGGCTGCCGGTCGCCCCACGGTCGGCGGGCCGCGACCTTGATGGCCATCACCCCGACGTCGCGTGTTGCGGCCTCGGCCAGCAGCGCCTCGGCGTCGGCTCGGTAGACGGGGTCGGCCCAGACCCGGGCGTACACCGGGAACATCACGGTGTCGAGGTCCCAGCGCCGCAGCGCCTCGAGCTGGGCGCCCGGGGTCCCGAGATCGTGACCGGTGATCCCGACGCACCGAGTGAGGCCATCGTCGCGAGCCGCGAGCATCGCCTCGATGGCGTCGACCCGGGTGTCGAGCTCGGTGAGGTCGGTGACGCCGTGGGCCTGGTACAGGTCGAGGTGGTCGACGCCGAGCTTGGTCATCGACTCCTCGAGCTGGGCCCGCACCCCGTCGGGGTTGTGGCGGTTGCTCTTGCATGCCACGAACAGCTCGTCTCGAACGGCGGGGATCAACGGTCCGATCACGTCCTCGGCCCGCCCGTAGGCCGGCGCGATGTCGAGATGGTTCACGCCGTGGGAGCGAGCCAGCTCGAACCCGGCGGCGGCTTGCTCGGGCGTGGCGTCCCAGAAGGCGGCGGCGCCCAGGATGGCGACGGTGCTGTGGTGGCCGGTGCGGCCCAGGCGACGGGTCTGCATGCCCTCTTCCTAGCGCAACTCGTCCGGATGGAGTAGAGAGTCAACAGGGACTCGACGCAAGAAGGGGGTGGCGATGGAGATCGCCATGAGCGTGAACGGGACCGACCAGCAACACGACATCGAGCCGCGGACGCTGCTGGTCCACTATCTGCGCGAGGTCGTCGGGCTGACCGGCACCAACGTCGGCTGTGACACGTCGTCGTGCGGGGCGTGCACGGTCCTGATCGACGGCGAGTCGGCCAAGTCGTGCACGTTGCTGGCGGCCCAGGTCGACGGACGGGCCGTGACCACCATCGAGGGGCTGGCGCCGGGCGACGGGACGCTGCATCCGATGCAGCAGGCGTTCCACGAGAGCCATGCCCTCCAGTGCGGGTACTGCACGCCGGGCATGGTGCTGGCCGCAGTTTCGTTGCTGGACGAGACGCCGGCCCCGTCGGAGACCGAGGTGCGTCACGGCCTCGAGGGCAACCTCTGCCGCTGCACCGGATACCACAACATCGTGAAGGCGGTCCTCGCGGCCGCGGGGGAGGCGAGCTAGATGACTGTCACCGATGAGACCGCCGCCACCGAGGCAACCGGGGTGATCGGGACCCGCCGGCTGCGGCGCGAGGACCCGGCCCTGCTGACCGGCGAGGCCCGGTTCGTCGACGACCTCGATCTTCCCGGCCAGCTGTGGGTCGGCTGCGTGCGGAGCCCCCACGCCCACGCCCGGATCGCGGCTGTCGACGTGTCGGCCGCGGCCACCGCCGACGACGTCGTCGCGGCCTACAGCGGAGCTGATCTGTCCGACCGGTGGGCCGCGCCGCTGCCGTGTGCCTGGCCGGTGACCGACGACATGAAGAACCCGGCGCACCAGCCGGTGGCCGTCGGCAAGGCGAACCACGTCGGCGACATCGTCGCGGTCGTGGTCGGCCGGAGCCGCTACGCCGTCGCCGACGCCGTCGAGCAGGTGGTGGTCCAGTACGAGCCGCTGCCGGCTGTCATCGATCTCGAGGAGGCCAGGTCCGACGCCACGGTCATCCACGAGGACCTGGGCACCAACGTCAGCTACACGTGGGAGCTCATCCCCGATCCGCCTGCGGTCGACGCCGCCTTCGACGCTGCGACCCACACGGTGTCCGAGCGCTACGTGCAGCAGCGGCTCATCCCGGCCGCCATGGAGCCGCGGGGTGTGGTGGTCGTGCCCGAGCCCTTCGGCGGCGACGTCACGATCTACTCGGCGACCCAGATCCCCCACATCCTGAAGGTGATGGCCGCCATCACCCTCGGGCTGGCCGAGCACCGGGTCCGGGTCGTGGCCCCCGCGGTCGGTGGCGGCTTCGGGTCGAAGCTCAACGTCTACGCCGAGGAGATCATCTGCACGGCGCTGGCCCTCGAGCACGGCGTGCCGGTCCGCTGGACCGAGACCCGGTCCGAGGCCGCGCTGGCGACCATCCACGGTCGGGGCCAGATCCAGGACATCGAGCTCGCCGCCGACGCCGACGGGAAGGTCAGCGCGGTGCGCGTGAAGCTCCTGGCCGACATGGGCGCCTACCTCCAGCTGGTCACGCCGGGCATCCCACTGCTGGGCGCGTTCCTCTACCACGGCGTCTACGACATCCCGGCCTACTCGTTCAGCTGCACGTCGGTGTTCACCAACATGACACCCACCGACGCCTACCGGGGCGCCGGGCGACCCGAGGCGACCTACGCCATCGAGCGGGCGATGGACGCCCTGGCCCGCGCGGTCGGGGTCGACCCGGCCGAGATCCGCCGGCGCAACTACATCAAGCCCGAGCAGTTCCCGTACGCGTCGCCGGCCGGGCTCGAGTTCGACAGCGGCAACTACGAGCCGACGCTCGACCAGGCCCTGGAGCTGGTCGGCTACGAAGACCTGCGGGCCGAGCAGGAACGGCGCCGGGCCGAGGGCTCCACCAAGCATCTGGGGATCGGTCTGTCGACGTTCGTCGAGATGTGCGGGCTGGCGCCGAGCCGGGTGCTGGCCTCGCTCAACTACTCGGCGGGTGGATGGGAGTCGGCGACGGTCCGGGTGCTGCCCACGGCCAAGGTCCAGGTGGTGACCGGGTCGGCACCGCACGGCCAGGGCCACGAGACGTCGTGGTCGATGATCGTGGCCGAGCGGCTCGGCATCGACCCCGACGACATCGACGTGCTGCACTCCGACACGGCCGTCGCCCCGCTGGGCCTCGACACCTACGGGTCGCGCTCGCTGTCGGTGGGCGGAACCGCGGTCCACCTGGCCACCGAGAAGGTGCTCGACAAGGCCCGGCTGATCGCCGCCCACCAGCTCGAGGCCAACCCCGACGACCTCGAGTACGTCGACGCCGGCTTCCAGGTGAAGGGCTCCCCGGGTGCGCGTGCCGAGTTCGCGGCGATCGCCTTCGCGGCGTTCACGGCCCACGACCTGCCCGACGACGTCGAGCCCAACCTCGAGGCCCAGGTCACCT